>CAYGTG010000219.1:0-9830 GCA_964352485.1 uncultured Nannocystaceae bacterium
GCGCCCCCCCGACGAAGTACACGACGCTGCCCGGAAGCTGCGTCGTCGGCTCAGGCTCATCGAGCCGGCCCTGGCGCCGAAGCCTGCGGCAGCGCAGCCAGTTGTCGAAGCTCCACGCGTGACCCGTCTTGCCGAACAGTAGGAGGAACCAGAACACCCGATAGACGGTGTCGGTGCCCTCCAAGTACAGCGCGTTGCGGTTGTACAGCCCGCTCATCAGCAGCCACGCGACGATCCCCGTCACGCGGCTGAGAACGCCGAACGTGTAGAGCAGCAGCACGGCGAAGAACACCAGCATGTAGCTGACGACAAACGAGGGCGAGCCGTGGAAGTAGTGCAGCGATGGCTTGTTCCACAAGAACACGCCGATCGACCACACCCGCCATTGCTCGAGGCGCTCGACGAACGTCAGCTCGATGTCGACGTCGAACAGGGTCGGCAAGAAGACCTCGCCAACGCTCAGGCCGAAGAACCCATCGTCGGGCGTCCAGGCCCGCAGCGCTCCCCGGCCGAGGCGGTCCTGTGCGTAGGCCATGTCGAACACGCCTTCGTCGCTCCACAACATCCGCCAGTAGGGGAAGAGGTTGAGGAAGCAGAAGATCGTGAACAGCCCGAAGCCGATCCGGAGGATCGCCATCGTGCGCGGATCCTCCAGGGCCAGCAGCGCCCGCCGAACCGAGTGCGCACGCGTCCACGCGTAGAAAACCACCAGCGCGACGGCGCCGAAGATCATCCACCCAACCTGCGTCGCAAACTCGGGCGGGAAGTCGGGGTACTTCGGCGTTTCCTTGAGAAATAAAGCGACGAGACCGTAAGCCATGGCAATGCGCGATCGGCGGCACGGACCATAGCACGGCACAGGACGTATCCATGGCGTGGCCGACGTGGATTAGACCCGTGAGCAGGCGGGCTGAGCAACCCGTCACGACCGTGAGTTCGCGAGGATTCTCTGGCTGCGGCAGGTCTGTCGCGTACCGCGGCGCAGAACGCCCCTGTTGGGGGCAGTCATCTCGCGCGCACAAGGCGGGATCCCACCGGCGAGCCGACGCAAGACGGTCTCGAGAACCGGACGCGCCGGGGTCACCTGCCCTTCAGCGCCGCGCCGCGCTCCTCGGACTTCTCCCACATGCGGATGTAGCCCTCGGCGCTTCGGAACAGCGGCTCGAGATCGGCTTCGTCGATCGCGTCTCTGCGGGCGTCTTCGATCAGCTCGGGCAGCAGGCCAATGTGCGACATGCCTTCGGTGTTGAAGTCGAGGACCCGGTTGCCCACGCGGGGCTCGGTAAAGGTGACGTCGCCTGCGACCGAATCGAACGGGTAGGTGATCGGGTCCTCTTGCATGCCGTCGCACGCACCTTCACCGAAGCGGGGGCCCGGAGCGCCCGCGAAACCGTTGAGGTCAAACCCAAAGCCCTCGGCGGGATAGCCCCCGGCGACTTCGATCTGCGCGACGCGATCGCGCAGCCGCTGGGTCATCGCCCCAGGTCCGTCGGCCGAGCGGCACCGGCCCAAGCCGGTCTTCGAAATACCGCCAAGCTCGTAGAGCTCGCCGTTGTTGTTGGAGCCGTGGGTGGCAGCGGCCGGGTAGTCGTTGGCCTGGAGCATGTTGAAGGCCTGCTGGTAGGAGCGACGAGAGAAGTGGTCGATCTCGATGATCATCCCGCGCTGCATCATCTCGTCGAGCAGCGTCTCCCCCAGCGGCGTGAGGCCGTGGTTTTGGCAGAAGTCGCCCTCCTCCATCTCGCCGAGGTCGCCCAGCAAGCCGAACAGAGTTCCCAACGGATTGTTCGGGAAGTTCGAGACGTCGATCGGAGGATCTGAAATGAACTCGTCGCGCGGCCTGTTGAGCCCGCCGAAGCTTATCGGACCTTCGTCGAACACCACGTCGATGTCGGGGCACCCCTCCTGCGTGAAGTTGGACCAATGGCCGCTGTTCGCAAGGTTGCCCAGCTCGATGAAGCCGCGGTCGCCATCCCCCGCCGAGAACGCGTTGTCGTACTTGTGCACCGGAAAAAGCACCCGAACGCCGCGCTCGTAGTACGCGTCGAGCTGCTCGAGGAGGTAGGCCTCGTCGCACGTGGGGTAACCGGGTCGGGGAACCGAGGTGCACTCGAACAGGTTCGAGGTCTCGATGC
The DNA here is from genome assembly GCA_964352485.1 of uncultured Nannocystaceae bacterium. Lineage (GTDB taxonomy): Bacteria > Myxococcota_A > Polyangia > Nannocystales > Nannocystaceae > CAJXVA01. Next base: position 2,136 of record CAYGTG010000219.1, read on the forward strand.
CAAGGACCACCGCCATCTTGCCCTGCTCGATGACCTCTCGGGCCTGCGCAGGCGTGGTCACGATGCGAAACCACCCCTCGCCCGGACCTCCGCTCTGCGCGTCGATGTAGCGCTCCATCGCATAGCTCTGATCGATGATGCGATCGACGGCGGTCATGTCTTCACAGTCGTAGCGGCTCTCTTGCGCACCCTGTCCAACGGTGAGGTGACAGATGATCGAGTTGGTCGTGGCGTGCTGCACGACCAGGCGCAGCCCGCTCATCCACGCTCGCTCCAGCCACCGGTAGTACTGCGTCTGGTGCGTGGACCGAAAGGGCGCGGCGGGCCACTCGGTGAAGTCGGGGTAGCCATCGGTGATGTGGTTGTCTTCGGCCAGCTCCCCCATCGCGAGCGCCGGAAGCAGCCCGCCAAGATCTACGGCGTCGGCCCCGGAGTCATCGAAGGCAAACCCGAAGAAGTCTTTGCGCCCCGCTTCCCCGTGATAGATGGAGCAGTCTGGCAGCGCGTGCTCGACCCCCAGCGGGTGGAATGCCCCGCCGTGGAAGATGCCGCCGCCGCCAAAGGCGTAGTTGCTGAGGATGTGCGAGTGGGTGTCGACGATGCCGTACAGCGTCCCATCGTCGAACGTCGTCTGCGCGACGCTCCCGCTCGCATCGAGGCTCAGCTCGGGGTGCTCCGCGCAACCGGTCGCCTCTTCGAGCTGAAGAATCGCCCCCATGCTTGCGTCGACCACCGCGCCCTGGGTCCCCATGACGCCGTCGGTCCGCAGGTTGCGAAGTTGGTAGGCTTCAATGTCGAGCTGCGAGCGCTCCAGAACCCAGATCGCTCCCGAGACGTAGGTGTCGTCGATGAGGGTGACGTCGGAGTCCAGGGCCGTGGCTCGGCTGAGCGGACCGAGTTCCTCGATGACGTAGCCGCCCTCGGGATCGAAGAGCAGATAGGCGCCCAGGTCGGCGGCCTTGAGGCGGAAGGACGTGCCTGCTCCACCCTCGAACCCGTAGCGGTCTCCGTCGCGGGTGAGCGCGCTGTCCCCGGAGCGGACCGTGTAGCAGCCGCCGGCGAAGTCGTAGCGTTCGATCTCGGGGAGGTCCTCCGTGTCCGAGTCCGTATCGGAGTCGATGGTGGTCGAGCCCGTCGTCGGCGTCGTCGTGGTCGGGCCGGCCGAGCTGCTGCTCGACCCATCCGTGCCCCCGGCGATCGGTGGCGCATCATCACCGCAGCCTGCCAAGCCTAGAGCACAAACCAAGACCCCCCAACAAACCCGGCGCATGCCGCCGAGAGTATCGAAGTTCGCAGCGCACGCAAGGAAAGGCTCTCGTGTGGTGCCACCGGGTCTCAACCGCCGGGGGCAGAAGCGGTGCTGGCAAGGGTCTCTTCGACGACGCGGACCACCTCCGCCGAGCGGAAGGGTTTGTGCAGTAGGCGGCCACCGAGCGCATCGGTCCGAATGTCGTCGGTGTACCCACTCATGAACACGATCGGGACACCCGGCCGATGCTCTTGGATCCGGCGGGCGAGTTCATCTCCGGTCATTCCAGGCATCAGGACGTCCGTCACCAAGATATCGAACTCGGCGTCTGGACCGATCCCGGCAAGCAGCGCACAGGGGTCCCCGAAGGACACCGTTTCGTACCCGGCTCGCTCCAGCACCCGCACCAAACTGCTTCGCACGAGTTCGTCGTCGTCACACAGGAGCACCCGACCCGCGCCGCGCGTCCTCGGCGTTGTTGCAGGGAGCGTCACCTCCGCGGCAGCGTCGGGAGCATCGAAGAACGGCAACACAATCGACGCCGTCGTGCCCTGCCCCGGGGCAGTCTGGAAATGCAGCGCCCCGCCGGACTGCGCCGCAAACCCTTCAACCGACGGCAGGCCGAGGCCGTTGCCGTGGTCGCGGGTCGTGAAGAAGGGCTCACGGGCCTTCACCAGCAGCTCGGGCGACATGCCCTCTCCGTCATCACGCACCGTGACCAGCGTCCAATCGCCCTGTGCGTCGGGCATGATGCCGGGGAACCGGTCCATCAGTTCCTGACTGTCGACACGCTCGACCGCAACATCCACGTGGCCACCACGAGCCAGCGCATCCTGTGCGTTGAGGGTCAGATTGATGATCGCAAGCTCCAGCATCGCGGGGTCGACCATGGTGCCGGCGGCAGCGGAGTCGGGCGCGAAGCGCAGCGTGACGTCATCGCGCACCGAGGTCTCGAGCATCGGCATCAGCCTGCGAACGAGCGCGTCCACTCGGGTGAGCGATGGGTCGATGGCCTGCTTGCGAGCAAATGACAGCAGGCTACGGGTCAGACTTCCGCCCCGCTCCACGCAGCGGTCGAGGCTGTCGAGCAGAGGGGCTCCTTCTTTGGAGATGTGGCGCTGCTCGTGAATCTCCCGCAAGACGGTGGAGGTTCCGGAGACGGCCGTCAGCAGGTTGTTGAAGTCATGCGCGATGCCGCCGGCAAGCCGTCCAACCACCTCCATGCGCTCGGCTGCCGCAAGCCGCTTTGCGATGCGCTGTTGCTCCTCCTCGGCCAGGATCCGCTGCGAGACCTCGCGCTGCAGCTCCCGGTTGCGCTCGGCAATCCCGCGGATTCGGATCCCGTGCCCGGCCACGCCGCCGGCGACGACCAGAAACCCGAACCCCACCCAGAACGAGAGGCGCTGATGCCAATACGGCTTCAACTCGAACCGGAGCAGTATCGGTTCGGAGTGGACGTCATCTTCATTCGTCGCCCGCAACTCGATCTCGTACGTCCCCGGCTGGAGCCCACCCCAACGCGCCGTGCCACCGCTCGACATCTCCCACGGCGAAGTCTCCGCGTTCTCCACATCGGTCAGTCGCATCTCGAGTGTGGCAAGTTCGGGATGACGCAGCGTGGCCGCGGTGAAGTCCACGAAGACACGCCCCGGACCGGGCGGAACCCGCACCGTCTCGCCCGGCACCAGCGATGTGCCATCCACATCGCCGGATTCCAGCACCACGTGCGGCTGGACCGGGTTGCGAAAGACCTGCTCGGGCGAGATGCGCAGCACGCCCTTCGCGGTCGGAAACACAAGGGTCCCGTCTCGTAGCACCGCACCCGCCGGTTGCCCTCCCCCATTGCCCTCCGGGGTGTCCCAGCGTCGCATGTGCGGGGTGGCTTGTGGATCGGCCAGCCACGCGTCGAGTTCATCGCGACGCAGCCGAGTCAGGCCTCGGTTCCCGTTGATCCACAAGGCTCCCCGGCCGTCGTCGAGCACCGACGAGATGGCGTCGTCCCCCAGGCCGTTGTCCACCGTCAGCCGCCGAAACGCTCCTTCACGGAAGATCCCAAGTCCGCCACCGTAGCTCGCCATGAACAGCGTCCCGGTGGAATCCTCGAGCAGGCCTCGAATGGGCCCGGGGGGAACCCCGTCTGCGGAGGTCCATCGCGTCGTACCGGAAGCATCCAGCCTCGTCAGGCCACGGTGCGTCCCAAACCACGTGGCGTCTTCGGTCGCCAAGATCGACAGCACCCGACGGTCTCCAACGTCAACACTTTCCAGCCCCCCCTCCCGCACCCGAAACGCACCACCGGTGTCGGTGCCAATCCACAGACCCTCCGCGGTCGGTTGAAGGACGAGCACCGGATGCCCGACGTCGAGAAACTCCTCGAGACCATCCTCCGCTGACCAACGAAGGACTTCCGAATCCATCGCGACCAGGACCCCGCGCTCGTCCGAGGCAAGCGCACGGACACACTCGCCGGAGATCGAGTTCAGCTCGCCGTCGGTTCCGAGCTGAAACAGCCCTCCAAGGCCACAGAAGCCACCCACGAGCAGGGAATCGTCGGGCAGCTGCACGATCGGCAACGCACCGTTGGGAGTCTCCCGCATGCTCCAGTCTGCGCGAATGATCCGGGTCAGGCCGCCGCCGTCGGTCCCGACCCAAAGGTTGAGTTCTCGATCCTCGAACACCGAGCGGACAGCGTGCGAGAACTCGAACTCGCCCTCGTCGCCAACCCGGCGGAACGTGTTGCCTCGCGCCGCCCAAACAGAGCCATCCGCGGCACACACGAGCTCACTCGCCGCGCGTCCATCGAGGCGCACGAGTCCCGACGCGGTCACTCGCGCGACCCCGCTGTCCCCCCCAACCACGACGCCCGCGTCACTCGTGCACAGACTCAACACGGCTCCGATGTCCGTGGGGACGTAGGCCTCCTCACCGTCTCGGATGGACTCGAGCCCCTGATCGCTGCCGATCCAAACCACGCCCTCGTGCGCCAGCACGACGTTGGCCGGTCGCGGTGGCTCCAGGACCGTCCACGCATCGCCGTCCCATTGGCCCACTCCGCGTGCGCTCGCCAACCATGTGTCCTCCCCGTCGATCGAGATCGACCGAATCGAATGGCCGGAGAACAACGCAGGCAGCGACAGCTCGTCGAGCGCCCCCTCGTCGAGCCTCAGGAGGCGTCCGCTCTGAGTTCCGATCCATGGGACGTCGTCCTCGTCCGTGGCGATGGCGGTCACCCGCAGCCCGGACCATCCCGCGCCCTCACTCGAATCGACGGGGTTGAAAGATCGCCCGTCAAACTGTGACGCCCCCGCGAACGTGCCCACAATCAGAAACCCGCCTGGGCCCTGCACGACCGCCGTCACCGACGACTGCGGCAACCCATCGGTCGTATCCCAGCTCTGTCGGTGAACTTCGATCGAGGGCGCTGATGCAAGCAGCGCACCCAGAGCGAGGGTCAGCACCCTCTGAGGGTACAGCGGACAACGGGCTCCCAGGGCCCGCGGACGCCAAACGAGACCGCTCTGAAACCGCTGGTCCAGGAGACCTGAGCAGCAGTGGACGGGCGGCCTGAAACGGGCCTGCGTTAGACTCCTGCCATGTTCGTTCTGCGGGGATCCAAGACTCCTTTTTGGGACGCCCTCGGGAACTCAGCGCCGCTTCCGCTGTCTGAGCCAAGGCCTGTGCTTCGACGATTCTTGTTTCTGGCCGCAACCTGGAGTCTGCTCGCGTGCCGCCCTGCGCCGAGCCAACCGGACCTCGGGCAGGTTGGCGATCCGGCACCCCCACAAGCCCCGGTCCTCACCACCCTCACCGAGGTGGGTCCGCTGCAAGGAGATGCGCGGGGCGGCGCCGACGTGGAGCCCGAAGGCGCCGTGGTCAGCGTCAGTCCGAAGGACTTCGGTTCAACCAGCGAACCGATCTACATCACGTTCTCCACCGCGATGGATGCGGCCGCATCGAGCCTGAGTTTCGAGCTCGAGCCGAGCGTGCCAGGGAAGACGAAGTGGACCTCCCCAACCCGGGTCGCGTTTGCGCCCGAGCATTCACTGGACGCCGCAAACCTCTACAGGGTGTCGGTCTCTGGACAGGCCAAGACCCAAGGAGGCCAGTCGATCGCGGTCGAGGAGCGCTGGTCCTTCGAGACGCCCCGGCCCACCGCGCAGATCACCGCGGACCGCGGCTACGACGATGAAGAGCGCGACCGCGTTCGATGGACGTCGGGCTTCACCATCGCGCTCAGTGACCACGCGAGTGAGCGTGCCGTCCGCGACGCGCTGAGCGTCGGGCGCGAGAGCGGCAAACGCGTGCGCCCGCTCCCCTTCCGCTTGGAGCGCCAGTACGCCGAGGAAGGGAGAACCACCTCGAGGTACTGGCGGGTGCTCCCCACGGGTCATTGGCCGGCCGACGCTACGATTCGGGTCACGCTCGCCGACACGCTCACGACCCTGTACGGCACCCTCCCCATCGGCAAGGAAGTCTTCTCCACGCTCCGCACACGCGCGGGATTCAAGGTCGATGTCGAGTGTGACGACTCGGCCACCGACGGCTGTGTGGTCGGAGATTTTGGGCTGGAGTTCGATGCGCCGCTCCCCAAGTCGGCGCTCGGGAAGATCCGAGTGTCTCCCAAGCCCAAGAACTTCGATTCCTACGCGTACATGTATGGGGCAGACGAGACGTTCACGGCCGTCACCTTCCACGGCGACTACGAGGTGGGCCGGACCTACACCGTTCGACTCGGAAAGGGCATCCGCGACGAGACGGGCCAATCGCTCGCGGGAAAATCGTCGCGCTCGATTACATTCGTTGCCCCGCCGCCGATCCTCGAACTTCAGGGCACCGGCACCCAACTGACGGGACGAAGAGGCACGTTCGGGGTCGAGTCCCGCTCCGTCGAGGACGCCCAGGTCGCGATCAGCACGCTCTCCAATGCTGCGCTCGCCGAGATCGCGTACGCAGAGGAAGACGCCCGAACCCTTCCCAAGCACGGGGTCAAGACGCGGAAGATCGAACTGGATCTCACCCCTGGCGGCGCCTGGGGCTGGGACGCGCGGGAGTTCTCTTTGGCCCAGGAACTCGGCGCTCCCAAGGGCGCGGCTTTCGTCGAGCTGTTTCCCGGCACCGTTCGCGCCGACCAGGCGCACCGGGCGGTCGTGAAGTCGTCGGCAGAACTCATCCAGTTCACGAACCTTGGCTTGCTCGTCGGTGACTCCCCCGCGGGAGGCTTCGTCCGGGTTCTGACGCTCGACACCGCCAGCCCGGTTTCCGGGGCGACGGCACAGGTCTACGAGATCTCTTCACCCCCGAGGCTGCTCGAGAGTTTCGGGCCCTCGGACGCGAACGGCTTCATTCGCATCCCGCCTGGGATCCCTCTGGCCAAGCATGCCGTCGTCGTCGAGACGGACGACGATCGTGTCGCGCTCGGGCTCGCAGACGACGGTCGCGGGCATTGGCGATCCCACCGGCTTCCGGAGGTCGGCTCCGAGTTCGACGTCGGCGTCGTCATGACCGACCGAGGCATCTACCAACCGGGTGAGCGGATGCGGGTGATGGGCTGGGTCGCCCGGAGCAGCAACGCACACCCCGAGAGCATCGAGGGCTCCGGCACCCGCCCCGTTGTCGTCAAGCTCAGCGGACCTGGAGGAGACCGACTCGCGGAATCCACGGTTCGAACCAAGGCATACGGGAAATTCTGGGCGACCCTCGAAGTCCCAAGCAGCGCCAAGCTTGGCAATGCGCGAGTGACCGCAGACGTCAGGGGAGATGGTGGTGGTTCGTTCTCGCGACACGTGAGTCTCCGAGAGTTCGTCGCCCCCGCCTACGACGTCGCCATGTCCCTCAAAGACCCAGAGCTCAGTCACGGAGTGGGCACCCACATGGCCGCGATGGCGCGATACCTCCACGGCATGCCGCTCCCCGTCGCCGAGGCGAGCCTACGCACGCGCTGCAACCCGACGCCCTACCAGCCCGTCGGCGCGACCGGTTTCCTGGTTGCAGCTCCGGTCACCACGCCCTCATCGACCCGCACGGGTTGGTCTCCGCTCGAGAAGACCGAAGACCAACGCAAGGGCCGGCTCGACGCGGACGTGGAGTTCCCCGGGCTCTCCAAGGGGCATCCGTACTCTTGCAGCGTCACGCTGCTCACCATGGACGCCGCCCGCCAGGAGCTCTCCACAACGAGCTCCGCGTGGGTGCACCCCTCCCGCTACCTGTTGGTCCGCCCGGACCGGAGCGATGGCCGCGTCGGCGAAACTCGGACGATCGAGGTCCGCGCGGTGCTCCCCTCCGGCGCACCCACAACAGCTAAACCCGCCAGAATTTCGTTCGCCCGGATGCTCGAGGACAAGGCCAGCGAGACCGTCCACAGCTGCGAGCTGAAACTCGACGGAGGAGGCATCGACAGCTGCACCTGGACGCCGAAAAAACGCGGACGCTACGACATCACCTTCGTC
>CAYGTG010000220.1:0-1911 GCA_964352485.1 uncultured Nannocystaceae bacterium
GGTCTACGGCCTGCCCAGGAGCATGTCGAGATGGGGGAGCTCGATCTGGCCCTCGCGTCTTTCGACACCTTGCTCGACACCTTGCTCGACACCTTGCTCGACACCTTGCTCGACATGTTCCCCGAGTTCGAGGAGCACAAGACCACCCGGGAGACCCGATGCGGTCGCGCGCCTGCATCGGCGCCTCGATTCGGACGACTCGCTCGCCAACGCCAGCGCGCCTCCAGGGTGAACGGCCGGCGGCGTCGTCGTTTGTGAGGTCCGTACCCGCGCCGGACCTTGAAGTGCGACATGTCCAGCGGGTAATTTCTGGGGTGATGGATGCTCGGCAGTCCCGGTATGACATCCCGGCGTACACCGAAGGCTGGTTCCAGGTCGCGTGGACCAAGGACCTTCCTCGCGGCGCACTCAAGAAGGTCCAGCAGTTCGGTCGCGCCTTCACGCTCTTCCGGGGACAAGACGGCAAGGTCGGTCTCATCGACGATGTCTGCCCGCATCTGGGGGCGCACTTCTCCGAGGGCGGATGCGTCCAGGGCAACGCCGTGCGCTGTCCCTACCACGCGTGGGAGTTCGATCGCAGCGGTGCGTGCGTCAAGATCCCCTACGCGAAGAAGATCCCCAAGAAAGCCCAGGTGGGTTCGTACACGGTCGTGGAAAAACACGGCCTGATCTTCATGTATCGGGACAAGGCCGGCACCCGGCCCGAGGCCACGATCCCGCCGATCCGCAACTTTCACGTCGGCGACTACGTCGAGCCCTCGACCTACGAGTTCAAGATCCGGATCCACGGCCAGGACATCATGGAGAACTCGGTCGACAGCCCCCACTTTTGGGCCGTTCACGGGCACGCCATGCCCAAGAACGAGTTCTTCTCCGAGGAGGGGGAGCTGCGCGTCGACCAGACGTCTTCTGTGCATCGCTTTGGCCAGACGCTGCACTTCAAGATCGAGTTCCACATGGTGGAGCCTGGCTTTCACTACTTGCACTTCCCCAAGCTTCCCGGGGGTGCCAAGGGCTTCGTGTTCAGCTCGATCGTCCCGGTCGACGAGGAGTTCACCAACCATCGCCTCACGGTGATGGTCAAGAAGAGCTCCATCCCGGGCTACTCCAAGATGCTGCAGCGGTTCATCACCTGGCAGATGATCAAAACCTACAAGGAAGACATGCAGATCTGGGAGCACAAGGAGTACCACTCGCGCCCCGTGCTCTGCGAAGGAGACGGCTCAATCATGAAGCTCCGCAAGTGGTTCGCCCAGTTCTACGAGCCGCAGTCCGAGCCAAAGGATGATGCGCCCCCCAGTACCGCGAAGCGGTCGCATGCGCTGGGGGTGGTGCCGTCGGTCCAGGACTGACCAGCCCGCGGCGTCGTTGCCCAGCCTCACCTACGGGTGGGAGACAAACTCCGCAGCCATCGAGGTCTCGCTGGCGCCTCAGACCGGGTAGGGGTGGGCTCAATCCACGGCTTCGGACGCGACCGGATCCTGGGGTGCAGCCTCCGTCTCGCCGCGATGGTCTTTCGCGATGAACGTATAGATCGCCGGGACCACGAACAGCGTGAACAGGGTCCCGATCGCCATGCCGCCCACGAGCACCAGGCCGATCGAGTTGCGAGCGGCGGCCCCTGGGCCCTCGACGAGGGTCAGCGGGAAGTGGCCCGCAACGGTCGCGGCCGTCGTCATCAGAATGGGGCGCAGGCGGGTCCGCGACGCTTCGCGCACGGCGTCGCGCTTGGACAAGCCATCGGCCTGCGCAACGTTGGCGAACTCGACGATCAGGATGCCGTTCTTCGCGACCAGGCCGACGAGCGTGACGAGGCCGACCTGCGAGTAGATGTTCATCGTGGTCGTCCACCCTTCGGTCAGGGGGAAGTGCATTCCTGGCGGGCCCGTGAACTTCAAGAGGGTGAAGATC
>CAYGTG010000220.1:1921-9815 GCA_964352485.1 uncultured Nannocystaceae bacterium
GGCGGCGCAGATCATGACCAGGATGAGGATGATCGCCCCAAACATCGCCAGCGGCACCGAGCCCAGCAGGATGACCGCGGGATCTCGAAACGAGTTGAACTGGGCCGAGAGCACCAAGAAGATGAGCAGCACCGCGAGCGCAAACGCGGGCAAGAACTTCCCCGCCTCCTGGCGAAGCTGCCGACTCTCCCCGGTGTAGTCGAACCGCGAGCCCGGGGGCAGGATCTCGGCCGCCTTGTCCTCCAGCGTTGCGATGGCCCCATCGAGGGACTGGGTGGAGACGCCGGAGAGCTTGACCGCGTTGAGCTGAGCGAATCGGTTGAGGCTTCGCGGCTGTGCCTTGCTGCGGAAGGTCGCGATGCTTCCCAGTGGAATGAGCTCTCCGCCCGGTCCCGAGATGTGAATCTCGGCGAGCTGCTCCACGTTGAGCCGGGCGCTGCGCTCCAGCTGAGCGATGACCTTGTAGCTGCGGCCGTCGATGCTGAAGCGGTTGATGAAGTTGCCCCCGATCATCGCGGCCACGTCGGAGCCGACCTGCCGCATGTCCATGCCCATCGACGCGATTTTTTCTCGGTCGAGGACGAGCTCGGTCTGCGTTTGGTCGATCTTCAGATCGATGATCGGCGGAAACGCGAACTGTCCGCTCTGGGTGGCAGCGGCCTGAAGCTGCTGGGCATACCCCAACAGCTCCGCGTGCTCGGCCGTGGACGCGATGACGAACTCCACCGGGAATGTGCCCGCGCTGGGGAGCGCCGAGGGAAGGAACAGCGGCGTGCGGACCCCGCTCATGCGCGCAGCCTTGGGGCTGAGCTCCTCGTTGATCTCGAAGGTGCTGCGGTCGCGCTCGTCCCATGGCTTGGCCAGCATCCCGCCGAACCCACCCGCGGCCGTCGTGATCTGAAAGCTGTGTCCGAACTCGGGCGCGGTCTCGAACACGTTTTCGTTGAGCGACGCGGCGTACTTGGTGACCTGCTCGAGGCTGGCGTTGGGCGGCACGTCCAGCGCCGTGAAGATCGCCCCCTGGTCTTCGGTGGGGGCCAGCTCCGTGGGCGAGAACAGATACATGGGCACCGTCATCAGCGACAGCACGATCCAGACGATCACCACCGGCCCGCGGCGCTGCAGGGTCCGATCGAGCAGTCGCAGGTAGACGCTTCGCACCCACTCGAAGCCGTGATCGGTCGCGCGGCCCAGCCAACCCCGGCTGTTCCCCTCTTGCAGCAGCCTGGAGGCCATCATCGGCGAGAGCGTCAGCGCAACGATCCCCGAGAAGAGCACCGCGCCGGCCAGGGTGAACGCGAACTCGCGAAACAGCGCGCCGCTGAGACCCCCCTGAAGGCCAATGGGGGCGTACACGGCCGCGAGCGTGATCGTCATCGCCACGATTGGCCCCAACAGCTCACGCGCGCCCAGGATTGCGGCTTCGACGCGGCCCTTGCCCTCGCGGATGTTCCGCTCGCAGTTCTCGATCACGACGATCGCATCGTCGACAACCAGCCCGACCGCGAGGACGATCGCCAGCAGGGTGAGCAGGTTCACCGTGAACCCGAGCACCTGCATCAGGAACACCGCGCCGATCAGCGACAGCGGAATCGCAACGAGCGGGACGAGCACGGACCGCAGCGAGCCGAGGAACACGAAGATGACGATGACCACGATCACCACCGTCTCCAGCAGGGTCGTCGACACCTCGTCGATCGCATTCTCGATGTACTCGGTGGAGTCGAACGCGATCTCGGCCCGCATGCCCTTGGGCAGCTCGTCTTTGACCACCGCCATCTCGGCGCGCACGGCCTTGATCACATCGAGGGTGTTCGCATTGGGAAGCACCCAGACCCCCATGAACACGGCCCCCGCACCCGAGAAGCGCACGTCGGTGTCGTAGGAATCGGCCCCCAGCTCGACTTGTGCGATGTCCCCGAGCCGCACGAGCGCGTCGCCGTCACCTTTGATGACGAGCCGCCGAAACTCATCGACCGAGGTGGCGTCGGTGCTGGCGGTCAGGTTGACGGCCGTCAGCGCACCCTTGGTCTGCCCGACCGCGGAGACGTAGTTGTTGGATGCGAGCGCGTTTCGGACCTGGGATGGCGAAACGCCGAGCGCCGCCATGCGGTCGGGTTGCAGCCACGCGCGCAGAGCGTAGTTCCTCGCGCCCAAGATGTCGGCTCGCTGCACGCCGGGCAGGGCGGTGAGTCGGGGCTGGACGACTCGGGTGAGGTAGTCGGTGACCTGGTTGTCTTCGAGCAGCTCCGAGCCAAAGCTCAGATACATCGAGGCGACCTGAGCATCCGAGGACTCGATCGAGATCGCAGGGAGCTCGGCCTCGGGCGGAAGGTCGCCTCGCACCTGGTTGACGCGGGCGCTGATGTCGGCGAGGGCGGTGGCGGAGTTCGAGTTGAGCTCGAGGCGGACCTTGATCGTCGACAGCCCCTGCACACTCTGCGAATCGATGTAGTCGATACCGTCGGCTGCCGCGACCGCGCGTTCGATCGGGGTGGTGATGAAGCCCCGCACCAGCTCCGCGTCTGCCCCGACGTACGGCGTGATCACGGTGACCGTGGCCGACTCGATCCGCGGATACTGCCTCACGTTGAGGGTGAAGAGCGCCTGGATTCCGGCGACCAAGATCACCAGGTTGACCACGATGGCCAACACTGGCCGGCGCACGAAGATGTCGGTGAGCTGCATGGCGTGCTACCGATTCTTGACCGACGGATCGAGGCTGGCTTCGAGGTCGACATCGTTGTTGATGACGATCGGTGCGCCGTTGCGGAGCTTGAACACGCCCCCGACCACGACGGTTTGGCCGTCGGCGACGCCGTCGAGGATCGCGACGAAGTCGCCGCGCGCGGGTCCGAGCTTGACGAACTGCTGGCGGGCGAGCTGCACCGTGAGCCCGTCTCCTGTCTCGCGGATGCCCGGGTCGTCCTGAGGTTTGTCCTCGACGACAAACACCGAGTCTCCGTAGGATGCGTGCGAGATCGCGGTCGAGGGGACCAAGACGTAGGGCGTGGGGTCGCCCAGAATGACCTCGACGTTGGTGAACATGCCTGGACGGAGGTTGTCCTGCGAGCCCTCGACGCTGGCCCGCAGCTGCAGGCTTCGGGTGTTGGCGTTGACGGCCGGGTCGATGGCCTCGAGCGTGCCCATCAGCTCCAGGGGTGGCTCGCCGTCGAGTGTGACCCGAACCTGCATGCCCACTTCGAGCTCCGAGAGGTGTCGCTGTGGCACCGAAAAATCGACGTATGCCTCGTCCACGGTCTCCAGCGCGGTGAGCTGGGTGCCGGGGCTGAGGTATTGACCGACATCGACGGCGCGAATGCCGAGTCGACCGGAAAACGGGGCTCGAATCGTCTTCTTGGCGAGCTGGGCCCGAAGACTGTCGACCTCGGAGGCCGCGGCTTCGAAGCTCGAACGGTCGGAGTCCAGCTGGAACTGTGGTGCGGCCCCAGCGGGCACGAGCTCTTGGCTCTGACGCAGGGAGGTCTTGGCCAGCGCCAGGCGGGCCTTGGACTGCGCAAGCTGGGCCCGCTCCACCCGCGTGTCGAGCTGAGCGAGGACCTGACCCTTGGTCACCGAATCACCCGAATCGAAGCCGAGCTTGGTGACCACCCCCGCAACCTCGGTGCTGATCGTCACTCCTTGGGCCGAGGTCACGGTGCCCACCGCATTGAGCGTGCGTTCGATGGAGTGGGTCTGCGTGAGCGTGGTCATCACGGTCTCCGGCGGTGGCCCGTCTTCCGCGGCCGCTTCTCCGAAACCGATGAGCTGACCGATCTGGCTGGCCTTGATCGCAACGATGGCGCCGAGCAGGAGCACAAGCCCCACGAAGGTGTAGACGTATCTCATGGCGCTCGTGGACTGAGAGTATGGAGGGGGTTCGGCGACCGGCACGTGGGGCAGCGGTTTGAGCGCCTGGACGGACTCCTGCAGAACCAAGGGCCGCAGCGGTCAGATCACGGCTCGGGAAAATCGGGTTCCCTCCCACTCGGCTGGGTTGTAGCCCAGATTCGCCAGGACACCCGAACTCTCCTGACAACCCTGTGTCCGTTGAGTTGGCCGAGCTTTGGCGGGACGCGCGTTGTTGAGCGTCTTGGCAGGACTTCAGATCTGCGGTACTGCGCCCCTGCGCTCAGTGCAGCTGTGCCGTCGCGCCCTCGAACAGCGCCACGGTGTCTTCTTCGGGCATGCGCCGCAACGACAGCAAGGCCGAGGCTTCCGTTGCCGCGGCCAGCTCCGCGCTCGCGGTCGTCACGATCCACTGGACCCGCGGCAGCGTGGCCCGCAGCGTGCTCATCAACTCGCGCACAACCTCAGTCGGCTGATGCAGATCGAGCTCGTCGATCGCGATCACCCCGGTCGAGGTCCGCGGATCCTGTCCTGGATACGCAGCCCACAGCGTTCGCACAGGAATCGTCGCAATGGTCAGCAGATGGCGGACGTGGTTCGGCAAGCGGTCGAAGATACAGACGTTGCCCGCGGGAGTCGTGAACGAGGGCTCGAGCGAGACGGGGTCGACGCCGTCGTAGGTGAAGCCGACGAGGTCGAGCACGGCACCGATCGCATCGCGCATGGCGTTGCCGAGCAACCGCGTGTCCCAGGGGCGGCTGCTGGATTCGCGCAGGCGATTGCGCTCGCGCTGGGTGCTTGGGGCGACAGCAGCGGAGACCTCGGCGTACGCGATCGCAAGCTTGGTGTCGCGGGTGCTCTCCGATCGGGAGGCGTCGTCGAAAGTGGAGGACGTCTTGACGTCGTAGTGGGCGACGGTTCGAAGGGGAGCGTGCAGGGAGACGGCCTGCGGTGAGTACCAGCGGGCCGCAGGGATCACCGCGAAGACAAAGCCTCCGCGCTCTTTGGCCTGCTTGTCGAACATCGCCTGCTCACGTCGCTGCAGCGCCGAGGCATCTTCGTCCGGCCCGCGCGTGCGCATGTTGGGCGTGCAGACCACCAAGGGATGCGGGCGGTCCGGATCGTCGTCGCCCAGGTGCCAGTTGCACATCGCCTGCGCTGGAGCCGTGGCGCCGGGCATGGAGCGACCGAGCAGGGCAACGGCGTGCCCGGGGCGCGTCGATGAGAGCACCCGGAGCAGGGCGGTCTTGCCGACCCCTCCGGCGCCATGCACCACGGTCACCATCCTGGGCTCGCCGTCGATGTCACAGAACGGCACGTCGAGGGTGCCGAACGGTGAGACGCCGAAGAGCTGAGCCCGGGTCAAATACATTGCACCTCAAGTGTACCGTTCACCGGACGCTCATGCTGATGGCGAGCAGGGGCATGACTTCGATGACCGGGCCTCCCGGTACGTCGTTGCACGGTTGGGCCGCCGCGACTTGGTCACGACGATCGTGACGCGCACATACAGGCACCGGATCACCGGAGATCGTCGGCTACATCGACAAGCGATTCACCGCGGGATCACCGTGAAAGCCGGCCAGGGTTGTGGCATCCCTGCGCGAGCGCGGCATCGGCCGGTCGGCCCGAGCGCGGCTCAGAGGGTCGCGGGAGGCGCCGGGCTCGGAACCGGCGCAGCCCCAACCGATGCATGTGCGCAGTCTGAAGGGGTCTGGTCCAGGAATGAAGACATAGGCCGATCCGGCCGGGCCGGGGGTTCGTATCGTGGTCGAGACTCTTGTACGGTTTCGCTCTCTACCGTGTCTTTCCTTGCCCGCCGCCGCTTTCGCCGAGTTCACGCGCTGCTCCTGTGCACGCTGTGGCTGGTCGGATTCGAGCTCGGGCCCGGTCTGCACGTCGCGCTCCACTCGGAGCTCGGCCACCATCACCATGGACCGGTCGCGGCGGCGCATGAGCACGGGGAGCCGGTTGTGGCCGAGCCCGGGGCTGCGCAGGAGTCGGCGCACCGACACGGGGCCTCGCACCATCCGCACGGGCACGCGCCGCCGCAGCACGACCATGAGCCGTCGCACCACGGCCATGAGCCCTCGCACCACGGCGATGACGAGCCCCAGGCCCATCGTCATGCTCACGACACCGTCGACGAGCATGCGGCGACACAGCACGAGCGAGACACGAGCGATGAGCAGGAGCGCCCCTCGCTCGTCTCGCATCGCGAGGGCGACACGGCGGTCGCGCGTCGCGTCAACGATCTGAACCATGGCGCGCACGCGTTGGCCCACCGAGGCATCGCTGCGACCCCAACGCCTGAGGCCTGGCCACCGGTTGCGGCGGCCCCTTGGGTGTATCTGAGCCGAGCTTCGTTCGCGCTCGAACCGATTCGCTCTCGAGCCCCGCAGAGTGCTCGTGCGCGGGGTCCACCGGGACTGAGCTGACGAATCGGCTCTTTCACCCAACGACTCCACGCTTTTTTCGAGAGGAGGGCTTCCATGTACGGAACCCGCTTTTGGATCGCATGCACCGTCCTGTCGTGCACTGCGGCCTGTGATTTAGACACATCGCTTGCACCTCGCGTCGAACTCGACGTGGTGGTGCAGGCCACCGACGACTCCTTTTCCGCTGACGACACCCGAATCGAGCTGACCGAGGTCCGCATGGCCCTCGAAACGGTCGAGTTCACCACCGAGGGCGAAATGCACGCTCGCGTTGGCCTCCTGCCAGCCCTACACGACATGCTCGTGCCCACCGCCCTCGCACACCCTGGCCACAGCGCGGGCGGCGAGGTCGTGGGGGAGCTCGTTGGCAGACACGTCGTCGACTACCTCGACGCCGGCTCGACCGTGGGCAGCGCGACGCTGCTCGGGGCGGACTACTCCGGGGCCAACTTCACCTTCACCACCGCCGAGGCATCGGATGGCCTCGCCGTCGACGACCCGCTCATCGGACACACCTTCTTGCTTGCCGGGACGGCGACGCGGGGTGACGCCAGCGTGGAGTTTGTCGCCTACGTCGACCAAGACGAGGATCGTTCGATCATCGGCCTCCCGCTGAGCTTCACGGCGACCGAGGACTCGACCGAGCAGCTCGCGCTGCGCTTCGACGCGGTCGATGCGGTCGAGGGGGACACGATCTTTGCCGATGTCGACATCGTCTCGCTCGACGAAGACGGCGACGGATTCGTCGAGATCTCGGCCGACGAACACGCTGAGGCTTGGGCGAACTTGCGCCGCAACCTCCAGGTCCATGACCACTACGCCGTAGAGGTGATCCGATGAAACGCATTCTCATGACAAGCATCCTTCTTCTTTGCGCCTGCGACGATGCCTCCGCCGGCGACAGCACCCTCCGCGTCACCGCGTGGGGCGAGGACTTCATCGAGCAGGGGATTCCTGCCGACGCCTTTGTCGATGGCTGGAGCGTCACGTTTGATGCGTTTCTCGTCTCGGTCGACGGAATCGACGCCGACGGCGTTTCGCTGCCCGGGACGTACGTGCTCGACCTCTCGCAGCCCAGCGGCGGCGAGGGGCAAGAGCTTGGTGCTCTGAGCGTGCCTGCCGGCGAGGTTCCGGCCCTGTCGTGGTCGCTGTCGGCCGCCACATCGGACGCGGTCACGGACGTCGACGCAGCCACCCTCGAGGCGATGGTCGATGCGTCCGCGTCCGTGTGGGCCCGCGGCGTCGCGACCCGTGGGGACGAGGTCAAGAGCTTCGATTGGGCGCTGGACATCACCTCGCGCTACGTCGATTGCGACACCGAAGTTGCGGTCGTGGCAGACAAGACGACCGACGCGGTGCTGACCGTTCACGCGGACCACCTCTTCTATGACGACCTGGACGCCGAAGAGCCCAACGTGGCGTTCGATCTCATGGCGGCGGCGGATGCGGACGGCGATGGTGCGATCACCATCGCCGAGCTGCAGGGGCAGAGCCTCGCGGGCCAAACCCGGTACCAGGTGGGCGGTCGCGACATCGACAACCTGCACGCCTTCATCGTCGAGAAGGCGCGGACGCTGGGCCACATCAACGGCGAAGGACACTGCGAC
>CAYGTG010000221.1:0-9815 GCA_964352485.1 uncultured Nannocystaceae bacterium
GCTACCAGATCCCGGCGATGGTGGCCCGCCGTCGGGGCCGGGGCACGGCGGTCGTGGTCTCCCCGCTGATCGCATTGATGGATGACCAGGTGTCGCAGTTGCGAGGCAAGGGCGTCAAGGCAGCGGCGCTGCACAGCCACCGCACCCCCGAACAACGGATCGACACCACCGAGGCGTTCGAGGCGGGGGCTCTCGATCTGCTCTACGTGTCTCCGGAGCGGGCGGCGACCGAGGAGTTTCGTCAGCGTCTCGAGGCCGGCGACGTCTCGATGCTGGCGATCGACGAGGCGCACTGCATCAGCCAGTGGGGGCACGATTTTCGGCCCGACTACATGCGTCTGGGCGAGCTGCGCGGGCGGCTCGAGGTTCCGGTGATTGCGCTGACGGCTACGGCAACGCCGCGGACGCTGGCGGAGGTGGTCGACCGGCTTCGGCTGCACGAGCCCGATCGCATCACCGCCAGCTTCGCGCGCAAGAATCTGGCCTTCGTCGTGCGCTGCTTTGAACCGGAGCACGATCGCGTCCACGCGCTGCGTCACGAGCTGGATCGGTTGAAGCTGCGTGACGGACCGCTGGGGGGAAGGGCGATCGTCTACTGCGCGACCCGAGACGCGGTCGAATCGGTGACCCATCGTCTTCGCGCGGAGGGCTACCCCGTCGCCGGATATCACGCTGGGCGAGACGCCAAGTCGCGCGACCGGGCACAGCGTTCCTTCGAGACCAACAAGGCGCGGGTGCTCGTCGCCACGAGTGCGTTCGGGATGGGGGTCGACCTTCCCGACGTGCGCGTGGTCGTGCACCTGCAAGCGCCGGGGAGCCCCGAGGCGTACTACCAGGAGGCGGGCCGAGCGGGGCGCGACGGGAAGGCTGCGCGCTGCGTGCTCTACTTCGGGGACGAAGACGTTCGCATTCAGCAGCATCTCGCCGGGTCGAGCGAGGCGCTGCGCGCACTGCAGCACTACGCCCAGACCGATAGCGTGTGCCGGCAGCAGGCGCTGTGCGAGTACCTCGAAGGTCAGCCCGGTGAAGATGCGTGCGGGCGATGTGATGTCTGCAAACCATCGCTGCAGCGCGCTCCCGCGCCGAAACGACGCAAGCCACTGACGAAGGCGGACCGAAAGATCGTGGTCCGGGCGTTGCGCAGACTCGGACGACCGGTTCTGATCGAGGCGCTCTCGCGGGCATTGCGAGGGTGGGAGGTCAAGCGGCTCTCCAAGGCGGACCTGTTGACTCTGCCCGAGCTGGGTGCGCTGCAGCGGCACGACGATGCCGCGGTGATCGAGGCTCTCGATGACCTCGCGCTCGAAGGGGTTGTGCGACGCCGCATGGGACGGCGCGGTCCGACGGTCGCGCTGGCTGGTGTCGACGACGACGAGCTGTCGCTTCGAGACCGTTCCCTGCCACCGCCAACGTCCGGCTCCACGTCGATCGCACCCGAGCTGGACCGGGCCTGTAGG
This sequence comes from uncultured Nannocystaceae bacterium, assembly GCA_964352485.1. Taxonomy (GTDB): domain Bacteria; phylum Myxococcota_A; class Polyangia; order Nannocystales; family Nannocystaceae; genus CAJXVA01. Next base: position 1,458 of record CAYGTG010000221.1, read on the forward strand.
GCCAAGGCGCGCCAACTGGATGTCCGCCCGTCCGCGCTCATGGCCCGGCGAACGCTGGTGGGCATCGACCGCGCGCGCCCGCAGACGCTGGACGAGCTGCGCCGGGTTCCCGGCATGCGCGAGTCGACCGTGCAGGCGATGGGCGAGGAGTTGCTCGCGTTGGTCGAGCGCTACGCGCTGTCCCGAGCCCGGGGTTCGTAGCGACGCCTGCCGAGATGGGTCGTCAGGGGGTGACGCAGATGCCCAGCCATTGCAGTCCGACCGGGGCGAGGTCGCCCAGAGCCTGCAGGCACATGTCTCCCTCGAAGGCGCACTGGAAGTCAGCGTCGAGTCGGTCGCAGAACTCGACGCAACAGTTCACATCGCACGCGTTGGTCGACTGCGACGTGACACACGCCAGTCCGACGTCGCACCACTCGTCCTGCAGCCCGCCGCTGAAGCAGTTCGATTCATACAGCTGCCCCGGTGGCTGGAGGGCGACCCGGCACTCCGTCGCGGCGACACCTCTGACGTCGTCGAAGAGGCTGCACTTGAAGCCGTCGCCGCATGGAGCATTGTTCAACGGGTTGCAGGCGTAGTTGTCGAGCGTGCAGTCCGTGCAGCCTGGCGTGCCATCGCACATTTCGGTGGCGCCGACGATCTGGTCGCCGCATGCGGGGCCGGTACGGACCCGACATCCGAGAAACAGCCGGCGACCGCCCAAAGGGCGGCAGCGATGCAAGCACGACGCATGGTGCAGGGTAGCCTCCAGGACGCGGATTCTGGACGCCGATCGTGTCTGCGAGGTTACGATTGCTGCGAGTCGGACCCGGACGTGAGGCGGCCGTAGATCACCAGCGCGATGGCAGCGACCGTCGCGATGCCTACGAACACGAACCAGATGTAGTGCGCGTGCGCATAGGCCTGCGGCATCGCGCCATCGCCGGCCAGCGCGGCAATGCGCTGGGCCTGGTCGGCCGCAGACAGCGTCTTGGGATCTGGGCAGAAAGCCTCCAGCAGAAATCCGGAGGTGATGAACCCAAGCAGCGAGGCGAGGAACGAGTGCAGATGGCTGAACCCCAGGTAGAGCCCCTCCTCACCCTTGGGGGCCTGAAGGGAGAAGTACTCGAGAAAGCGCGGCGAAATGAAGCTCTCGGCCATGCCCTGAAACATGATGCCGACGATCATCATCAAGGCCACCGGATGCATGCCGAGGATGAGGCTGCCGTCGGTCATGTTGCCGGCCGCCATCGCAAACGCGGAGAAGGGCATGACGAACATGCCCACGGTCATGGAGGTGAGCGCAGAGCGGTTCTTCATCAGCGCCGTGACGGCGCCGATCGTGATCACGACGGTGGCGGGGTTGACGTTGGCGTACCACGAGGGTGATGCGTCCTCCCCGGCCATGCGCAGCACGTACTTGGGCATCGTCGCGTAGAGCTGGTGCTGCACCATCCAGAAGCCGGTGATGATGACGATCAGAAACACGAGCCGCCGCTGCGCGAGCACGCGACGCAGGGCGCTCAACAGCTCGGCGACGGACTTCCCCTCGCCTTGGCCCGGGCGAGCCTTGTACAGCAGCAGCACCAAGATGAAGGCGAGCAGCGTCATGCCGGCCGCGAATAGGTTGAGGGCGATCAGGCCTTCGTTGCCCATGCTCTCGCGGAGGGGTTTGACGATGGTCTTGCCGCCAAAGGCTCCGATGTTCACCAGCGCGTAGAAGATCGAGTACCCCCGGGCCCGGTTGGCGGCGGTCGTCTCTTTAGCGACGGTCCCGGTGATCACCGACTTGATGAACGAGCCGCCAACCATCACGAACGTCATGACGGGGACGAACAGCCACTTGTGGCTGGTGTTCTGCAGGCCGGTGAAGGTGACCTCTCGGCCGTAGCTGACCAGGCCCGCGCTCTCGAGCAACGTGGGCAGCAGCCACATGCCCCCGTAGCCGAGCGTGAGAAGGCCAAACGCAAGCAGCAGCGCGCGGCGAAAACCGATGCGATCGGCGTAGGCACCCGAGAACGTCGGCAGCAGGTACAGTCCGGCCGAGAACACGCCCGAAACCGTTGCCGCCTCGATGTCGCTGAAGGCCAGGATCCGGCTCAGGTACAGGGTGATTGCGACGAAGACCCCGTACCAGGCGGCGCGCTCCAACAACTCGACAACGTTGGCCACCCAGAACGCGCGGCTGAAGCCCGTCTTCGACTCGCTCATGGCAGGGATGGTGCCTGCTGGGCCGCCGCAGGGCTACACTGCCTGGGCATGCGATGGCTCCTGTTGGCGGCACTGGCCGTGGGGTGCGGTGGACCCCGTGAGCCGGAAGAGGCCCGCACCGCTCCGCCACCGGCTGCCACGCCCAACGTGGAGGAGGCCAGACAAGCGCCGGCGGGGCGTGCTGTCCCCGCCGAGGGCCCGGCCGAAGCCGAACCGGAGCTTCCGCAATCGAACGTTCCACGCCGGGCCCGGCTGATCGCAACGTCTGCCCGCCCAGGCCTGATCGCGTTTTCGGACGCGCTGGAGAACGAAGGCTCGGTATGGGTCGGGCAGCTGCGTGGTAACGGCGGCCGCGACACGGTGATCTTCGTACCGCCGGGCGTTCGAGCGGACCAGCCGTTCGAATGGATCGTTCACTTCCACGGGACCTACTCGGAGAACATCGCCGAGCCACAAAACGGAGTGCCGAAGAAAGCGTGGGTCGGTTGGGACCGGCTGCAGCAGGCCATGGATGCCGTCACCGAGCTGCAGAGCCAAGGCGGCAACAACGTCGCGATGCTGTATCCGATCAGCTCCGGCAAGCGCATGGAGCCCGAATGGAAAGGATGGAGCAACAAGATGTACGACCGGATGTGGATGACGGCGATCGCCGGCGACGCCCGCTACATCGACGACTTCGAGGGGATGCTGGAGCAGGCCACGGACATTCTGGAGTCCAAGTTGGGTGTCCCGCGACAGCGCGTCCAGACACGAGTCCTGGCCGAGGGGCATAGCGCTGGAGGCATCGCGCTGCGCAATGTCGCGGCTTCGGGAACCGATCGCGTCAAGGAGTACATCTTCCTCGACGCGAGCTTTCAGGACTGGGCCGACGGGTGCTTTGCCGCTGTGAAGACGCAGGGACAAGATGCGCTGGTGACGTTGGTGATCACCCAAGGGGGCATCGCAGATCCGTTCGGCAAGCGCGACCCGTGGTGTGAACGACTCGAAGGCGCGTCCCGGAGTTGGCCCGAGATCGCCGTGACGTGCAGCGGGCATCCAGAGCGTCGAACGGGCTTTGGCAAGTTGACCTGCGAGACCCACGAGGAAGCCGCGAAGGCGTGGCCAGACTATTCGGCGTGGTGCCAGGGCATGAAGGACGACATGAAGGACGAGCCCGGCGTGTTCGTGTTTCGCACGAAGGTCCCGCACGGAAAGCAGCCCCGGCACTTCGTGGGCGGGCTGGAGCTGCCGGCGGATAGGTTCCAGTAGGCGCCTCAGTTGCCCGGGGTCTTGCCGCGCTCGTCGACCCAGCCGGCCTTTGCGTCGGGGAATGCGTCGCAATAGGGCACGTAGGGCTTGATGTCGAGGATCGGGGTCCCATCGAGCAGGTCACTGCGCTCGGCGATCAATCGCAGGCCCTCGACCCGAAGCAGGCGGACGGCCGACAGCGCGATTGGATTGGGCCGATGCGGAGCGCGGGTGGAGAGCAGCCCCTTCTTCTTGAATCCGGGGACGGCGACCTTGTTGTTCCAGCCCTCGTTGAGGTGCATCCACGACAGGACCCACACGAAGTCGAAGCCCTCGAGGTCCTCGGTGGCGTGCGGGGTGAGGACCTCGCCAAAGAGCTCGAGCACGGTCTCCTCACGGGGCCGAAGCTCGGGCTTGGCGTGCAGCACAGCCTGCCGGGGGGTGCCGTGGCGCTCCTTGTGAGGCGATCGCACGATGCCGATCGGACGCATGCTCAGCTCGGTGGGGAACTCCGCGTCCTGCGTGTAGAACTTCGGAGGGATCGGCGTGGCCACCTCGGGTGAGTACCATGCACGCGTGGAACCAGTCGTGCAGCCCAACATGCAGCCCAACATGCAGGTGGTGGAGCATGTCGTGGACGAGTCGCAGGCCGACATGCGTGTCGACGCGGTCCTGGTCGCGATGCTGCCGTGGCGCTCCCGGGGCGAGCTCGCTTCGTTCGTGACGCGTCGTGCGGTCACGGTCAATGACAAGGTCTGCAAGAAAGCGAGGCGTCTAAAGGTTGGCGATGTCGTTCGCATCGAGTTGCCAAGAGCACCCGAGGACCTGGTCGCGGTTCGAGCGTTGCCTCTCGATATCCTGTTCGAAGACGACGACCTGGTGGTGGTCAACAAGCCATCGGGGATTGCTGTGCACCCGAGCGCGGGCGTGCAGACGCTGAACCTCCTGCGCCGACTTCAGCTGCGATACGAAGAAGAGGCGCCGGACCCACGCGCATGTCCGTCGGTGGTTCATCGGCTGGACCGCAACACGTCGGGCGTCATCGTCTACGCGCGCCGGCGGGAGCTTGTGGCGTTCTATACGGGCCAGTTCGAAGCCCGGACGACGTCCAAGACCTATGTGGCGCGGGTGCACGGTGCGGTTCCGCTCGCTGGTGAGTGGACGTGGCCGCTGCGCATCGAGGACGCCACGAACGTGGTGGTCGACCGGCACGGGAAGGCGAGCCGCACCACGTTCGAGCGCATGGAGACCGACGGCGACTCCAGCCTCGTCCGGGTCCGTCCGATCACGGGGCGGAAGCACCAGATCCGGATCCACTTCGCGCACGGTGGGCACCCGCTTCGCTACGACGACCTGTACGGCATCGATGGACAGCCCGATGCGTGGCCGCTCGGAGCGAGATTAGGCCTGCACGCGCACGTGCTGGAGCTCGAGCACCGCAACGGAGAACGCCTCCGGTTCGAAGCATCGATCCCGGAGGCGTTGCGGGCCTGAGCGCTCTAGGACCTTCGTCGGCGGAACGATGCCAGGCCGAACAGGCCCAGCATCCACAGACTCTGCGATGGGTGACCGCCGGCTGTGCAACCACTGTCGCTGGAGTTCGCGCCGCCGCTGTCGGTGTCGGTGTCCTCTCCGGCCGAGTCGCCACCGTCGGACGCGGATGCCGACGCCGAACCGTCGTTGCCGGATGCCGAGGCGGAGTCATCTCCGCTGGCTGAATCGGAGGCCGAGCTGGCGGTGTCGGACGCGCCGCCTCCGTCGCTGGTCTCGGAGGACCCCGCGGACGTCGCTGCGGTGTCGGTGCCTGAGGAACCTGAGGCTCCACTGGAGCTGCCGGCGGTGGAGGTGGAGGCGGGCCCCGAGGTGCTCGACTCGCCGTCGGTAGAGGTGGTGCCGTCGGTGGAGGTGGTGCCGTCGGTGGAGGTGGTGCCGTCGGTAGAGGTGGTGCCGTCGGACTCGGCCTCGCCCTCAGACTCGCTCCCGCCCGCGGCCGGAAGCACTGTGATCGTCACCGTGTCCTCGTCGTACTGGTCGTCCGCGTCGAGGACGAACAACCGGAAGTCGTAGGTGCCCTCGGCCAGCGCGCTGACGGTGAGGGTCTGGGTGTCCTCGCCGGTGAGGGTGAGGGGGTCACCGCCGGTCTGGGTCCACGCGAACGTCACCGGGTCGTCGTCGGTGATGAACGCGGCGATGTCGAACGAGCCCGCGTCGGCGGTCACGGAGAAGTCGGGGCCGGCAGAGACCTCGGGTAGATCGTACTGCTGCAGCCAGGTGTAGAGGTCGACGTCGTAGGGGACGGTCGGGATCACCGTGGTGTTGGGCAGCGGGTAGCCATCGTAGACCGGGTCGTCCATGCCGTCGGCAGGGTTGATGGTGCGGGCCCAGACGTTGTGTCCGGCGCCTTGGTACATCGTCAGCTGCGCGACGGGGTGCGGCTCGGGGCAGTCTGCGACGGCCTGGACGAAGCGCGCGAGGTCGTCGGGATCGAAGTACTGGACACCATCGTTGTCCCCGTGGAAGGCCCACAACGCGGTGCGGCCGACGTCGCACGGGCCGGGCGCCTCTGGATCGGACGATCCGACGCCGACGCCTGGAAGCAACGCCACCGCGGCGTAGCGGCCGGGATCGTTGACCGCGTGCAGGGTGACGCTGTAGCCGCCCATCGACATTCCGGTCAGATAAATCCGGCGCGGATCGACGTTGTAGTTGGCGATCAGGAAGTCGAGATACTCCTGCATGTCCGCCGGCTCGTAGGGGTTGCCCAGGACGAACAGGGGCGCGGGGTTTTGCGGAGAGATGACGATGAATGGGCGCTCTTCGTCGTCCCACTGGTCGGCTGCGCCTCCGCCATAGAGCTGGCTCCACAGGTGCATCTGCGGTCCGTGCCGGAGGTTGCGGCACAGGAACTCGCCGGGGTTGTTCGGACCCGTGCATCCGCCCGGCGGGAGGGTTCCGTTGCCGTTCTCTCCAATCCCCGAGAGAAAGATGAGCATCGGAAACGGCTCGCCGACGGTGTCGTAGTCGGTGGGCAGGTACTCCCAATATCCGTAGTTGTTGTCGGGAACGGCGTCGCCGTCGACGTCGACCGTGTCGATCTCGATCCCCACGAGTTGCCCAGGATCTGCCGACGCGACTGCGGGCATCGACACGACGCCCGCCACCAAGGTTGCTTCAATCAGTCTCTTCATGGCCCTGCGGACGTCTGGCTCCGCAAGGCGCCCACATCCCCCAAGGAAGGAGGCTAGCACCATTTTTGGGGCCCGGGGACCCCATGGCATCGCGATGAAGCCGGCCGACTCAGCGTGCCGCGCGGAGTGCGACGAGGAGCGCGTCCAGCTGCGCGGCACCGAACTTCCGGGCCCGCTCGGGCGACCAGCCCAGCGGATGCGGAGCGTCTGCGGTGTCCTTGAACGGCATTTCGAGGGTGACCGCGAGGCAGCCGAAGCGCTCGCCGACCCAGTTGCTGGCCATCGTGTTGTTGGCCTCGCCGTGCTCGGGAACGGGGTAGCCGAACTTGGTCTGAAAGTCCGGGCTCGCGTGCAGCAGGGCGTCGCTGTAGCGCTTCTCGCGTTCTTCCTTCGCGTTGTCCCAGGACTTGATGCCTTCGCCGCCGCTGATGAAGTTGTAGGGCAGGGCCTCGTCGCCGTGCACATCGAGGAAGAAGTCGACGCCGCTGCGCTCCATCGCCGCGCGGACGTGGAAGACCTCGGGGCTGCTTTGCACGTTGGGCTCTTCCCACTGACGGTTGAGGTTCTTGCCGGCCGCGTTGTTGCGGAGGTGACCCCGGAACGAGCCGTCCGGGTTCACGTTCGGCACGATGTACAGGCACGCACGCTCGCGGATCTCCAGCGCGACAGGATCCTCGTCGTCGAGCAGCCGGTCGAGCAGACCTTCGACGAACCACTCCGCCATCGACTCCCCGGGGTGCTGACGCGCGATGATCCAGCAGGCCCGCTTGTCGTCGCCATCATCACCGACCGTGAGCAGGTCGATGTCCCGGCCATCGACGGTCGCGCCCAGCCGGTGCAGCGTCACGTTGTCGACCATCTGAGCCTCGGCGATCAGGTCTTGGTGGCGCTCGAGCGAGTAGGGGGCGAAGTACGCGTACCAGCAGGCGTCATGCTCGGGCGTGTGCTCGATGATGAGCTGGCCGTCCTCATATCGCGTGGGCACCCGGAACCAGTGTCCACGGTCGTACGACGCAACGGCCCGATAGTCCTTCCAGCCTTCGGGGTAGCTGGCGCGCTGTGCGTTGGTGATGCGCATCGTGAGCGCGATGCCCTTGGAACCGGTGGCGCGGTAGTGGAACCACTGGAAATGGTCCTCGCCAGCGTCGGGCCGAATCTCGAGCTCGATGCCGGTGGGCTCATCCGCGTTGAGGACGACGATGTTTCCCGAGTCGAAGGCGCTGCTGATGTCCATCGGGGCAACGCTAGGGATGGGGCAGGGTCGTGTCAAACGAGGAGGAGAGGGGTCTCCTGGGAGGTTGGCAGGCGGCCGCTGGGCAGCGCTACCGCGGGGCGTCGACCCCGTCCCCCGGGAGTGGTGGCGACCTGCACCTCGTGAAGCACCTACGCCTGTTCCTCAGGAACCAAAGCGAAAGGGCAGGCGGGAGCATCCCACCTGCCCTCTGCCGAAGCGTTTGTTTGATCAGCCGCAGATGCCAAGGACCTCGGAGCCCGTGGGGCCTCCGGTCAGGTCAACATCAACGCCGTTGATGCCTGCGACGAGGTTGTACGGTGCGTTGTCGACGCAGCCGTCGCCACCGTAAGTTGAAACGAGGACGGTCATCGTACCCGTGGATGACGCGGTGAGGCTGGCCTCGGGACAAGCGAAGGCGCCGGTGAACGTCGGGTCTGTGCAGGGACGCTCGTCGTCGAACCCACTGATATCTCCGTTCGCGTCGACAACGAGCATGCGCAGGTCGGCAGCGTCCATGCC
>CAYGTG010000222.1:0-2516 GCA_964352485.1 uncultured Nannocystaceae bacterium
CATCACCATCGCCCGCCTCAAACGCTCACCGAGCAAGAAGGTGGCCGCGTGGTTGGGAATGCACGCATTGTGGGACGCGCCGCCTTTTGAGGTCGACGCGTTCACCCTGTACTCCAGCATCCTGCACCAATCCGGCTCTCGCTACGCGCCCGAGGCTCTCTACCCGCTGGGGTGATGCCGACACGGCGGAGCACCGGCGGGTTTCTTTTTCTTCGCGGAATGTCCCGTCCCCGGGCGCGGTCCAAGCCTGCGACCATGTCCCGGCTCTACCGTTCCAACGACCAGCGCATCTTCCTCGGAGTCTGCGGCGGCCTCGCCCAGCGCTACGGATGGGACCCGGTTTGGGTTCGTCTGGCCTTCATCGCAGGTGTTCTGCTCGGCGGCCCTGGTATCTTGGCCTACGCGGTCATGGCGCTGGTCGTGCCGCGCAACCCGTCGCTGGCCGGTCGCACGATGCGTGCGCTCGATTCCGCCTGATCGCCCTGCCGAACAAGGCGCTGCCGTGCAGGCCGGTATGATCGTACAGACCGACAAGTCGGGCGACGCGCGCGGTTGGAGAGGTCAGCCCTCAGACACCGGCGGCGGTGCGTAGATCCATCCGTCGGTGACCCACGCATCACCCAGAGCGACCGCTGCGTCTCGCAGCGGGACGCCGGAGGCCGTGTCGGCCTGCTCGAACTCTCGTGGCCCAGCCCAGCCCGCGTGACTCCACAGGAACCCGGTGTACGCGCAAAGCACCGCGCCGAAGACGTGGGTGTTGCGAACGACGACCTCGGGCCAAACGTACGCATAGTCGATCCCTTCGCGCAGCCCAGCGAGCACTTCCTTACGGGTGTCCCAGACGCGTTGGGTTTCGCCGTGCCGCGTCCGCCGCTCGGTGGTGCTTCCGAACAGCTGGGTGAGCGTGGCCCGTGGATAGACCTCGAGGAGGTTTTCGTGCAACCGAAGCTGTGGAGACAGCACCCGGCGAAGGTAGGTCGCCCGGGCAGCCAGCGGCCCGGTCCCCTGCCCCAGTGCTTCTCGAGGACGTGCACCCAGCGACGTCCACAGCACCTCGGTCGCGCGCTGGGTGTAGGGGGTGACCGCCGGCTTGGACGGGTCGCTCTTGCCGCGCGGAAGCAACAGTGGAGCCCAGGTTCGCATCCATGCGACCGAGGGGACTTCGCACACCTTGAGCCCCGGACAGGGCAACGTGCAGCGCACGCAGGGTGGCAAGGTCAGCGGAGCGTTGATCGCGACGACAGTGTCCTCATCGGTCCACCGGCGCAGATACTCCACCAGGACCTCGTCGCGAAACAACGCATCGCCCTCGTGGTTGCCGGTGCCGCGATGTCCCTGGCGGACGGTCGCCTCCGCCACGCTGAGACCCGTCTCGCCATCTTGCAACTCGAGCCTCGCGATCGCGGAGTTCTTCCCGCGCCCGCCGCCGAGATCAACGCCAATGAAGCGCCGAGCGGGCCGCGCACGAGCGGGCCCGCTCGTGACGGATGCTTCCGGCTGTTGCGGCTCGCTCACTCGGTCGCAGGGGCTTCGTGTTCGTCAGGCATGTACACCGGCGGCGATTTTTCGCGCAGGAAGTTGAGGTACGCGATCAGCGACGGCAGCTCGAGCGCCGGCATCTCATCGATGAGCTCGCGAGCTTGGCGACGCAGCGCCTCGGTGGGGCCCTCCCCGCGAGTGCCGGTTGGCTTCTCCAGGGGAATGTCGGGCTCCTCCGGCTGGTCAGGGTCGCCCCACGGCGGCTCCTCTCCGAGCTCGAAGTCATGCGCGCTGAGCCAGCCATTGATGTAGATGTGCAGCAGGTTGGATCGGTACTGGAACCAGCGATCCCGCTCGATCGGGTAGGACAAGAGAACGTCCTTGAAGCGCCGGAACGCGCCTTTTCCGTCGATCGCTAGCACGAGCCGCTCCGAGAGCGAGGGGTCTTCGACCGACTGCACGAAGCGCTCCATCCACCGGTACTGCTCGCGGGAAGACGCGGGGTCGAGGTGAACGTACCGCCCCGTCGTCGTGCGAATCTGGCGGCGCTTTTCGTCGTCCTCAGGACGCGAGTCGACGATCGTCAGGACTTGTCCGGTGTGAAGGTCGAGGTAACTATGAGTTTCGGGGGCGTTGTGCTCGAAAGCAGTTTCCAAGGCCGGCCAATCCGGCTTGGACGCAGTGGGTGAGACTCGCATGGAGCACTCCTAGGTTTTTTGCCCATCCGCGGCGGTTCCGGGCCTGCTCAGGGCCGGGGTCCGGTGGTCAGCCGGGCCGCGATGGGGGTCGATGAACAAGTACAGCGTTTTGGATGAGGCGCCTGGGTAGGGCGCCGGGTGCGATCAGTCTAGTCCGCGGCGACAGTCCGCGGCAAGCATGACGAGCACCCTGGGTCGTGCAGACCGAGTTGCCGAGCATGCACATTCGTCGAGTGCGACCACAAACGCACCGCGAACTCGCCCTGGACCTGGGTTGGGCCCACCTCAAGCGGACGGGGTGCGAAGCCTTCGGGCCACGGCCGACAGGGCACGCCGAAG
>CAYGTG010000222.1:2526-9782 GCA_964352485.1 uncultured Nannocystaceae bacterium
GGTGATCGCTTACGGCGGCGACCATGCCCTGGCCGCCGATCCCGCCCCGCTCCAGCCGTTGAACAAGCCCCCGGAGCTGAGCCGCGAGCACCCGGTCCCGGGCTTCATCCTGGACCAGGAGCACGACCGGCTCCACCTGCACCAAGGTCTCTGAGGCCCGAACCTCGGATTGCGGGCCTGGCTCCGGGTCCTGCGAGGCCTCCGACCCGGCCGCGGAGATTCCGGCCTCGAAATCACCCGAGATCGGGGCCTGCGAGGGGAGCGGGAGCTTCGAGAGGCGGGCGATGTCCGCTTCGAGATCTTCGACCGGGCGCGCAACCGCTTGGCTGAGCTGATGCTCGAGCCCCGTGACCTTCCACTTCAGGGCTTGCTCGCGCGCCATCGAAGCCTCGAGCGCCTCGTCTCGGGCCAGAGCGTCGAACGGATCTGGCCCCGCTTCGACCGCCTCACGAAGCTCTCGGTTCTCACGCTGCAGAGCGTCGAGCCGATCGAGCTGCTGCTGTTGTTCGACCTCCGACCGCTGCGCCCGCTGCTGGGCCGAGTGAAGCTGCGCCCTCAACCCCGAGGGCTGCCCCGATGCCGCCGACGGGAGTTCGATGAGCCCAAGCCCCTCGGGCAGCGCGGTCGCAGAGCACACGCCAATCAACTCGTCGATCGGAGGCTCCTGTGCGCCGAGGCTGTTGTCGAAGTACAGCGGAACGTCTTGCTCTTCGTCGTCGTCGCGAAGCTCGCTGGGGCGAACGTTGATCGTGATCTCCAGGTCGGCCTCCGCGCCATCCACCTCGAGCGACTCGCCGAAGTCGACCACTGCGGCCATGGGAGGTCGATACAGGCCGTAGATCCGCCGCGTACAGCCCGGGGCACCAAGCTGCTCGAGCATCGCCTCGGCGAGGGTTTCGTAGCCCAGTCCCCCGACCCCCGAGGCACCCCACACGACGACGCTGCGCGCCGGGCTGGGTGTGAGGCCCAAGCCGGCGATCGCGTCGAGGGCTTCGTTGGGGTGCGTCCCGGATCGTGGCGCGGCGTCGAGATCGACCAGTGCAACCTCCCAGGCGTCCTGACCCAAGACCTCCGCGAGGCGGGAGGTGGCCACGAAGTTCGTGCCCGGGCGCAGCCGACTCAGCCGCGCGGCAACCGAGTCGTCCGAGACGCCGAGCCAGACGGATTCGTCGTCGCCGGGACGGACCGGCAGCAGCGCGTCGACGAGTTCGCGCAGCGGTTCCGCGTCTTCGCCGACGGGCATCCCCGACAACAGCGCGTCCTCGAGCGCCGGGTCGAGGACCACGCGTGCTCTCGAACGCCAGAGATCCTCCGAGAAGGCGTAGCGGGCAGCCCAGCGCAGGCTCATCGATGCGAGTCTTATCCCGAGCCGGTGCCGGCCGCAATGACCGGCGCGCTTGTTTCGTCTACACTGCGCCCTTTGGGTGGGGCCACTGTAGGTCTCCCAAAGCCGAGGAACCCCATGGAAGCCTCCATCCGCGCCAAGCTCGAGACCCTCAGCGAGCGATACGAAGAACTCGGCGACATGCTGTGTGACCCCGAAATTACGGGAAACAAGACCGAGTTTCTCAAGCTCTCGCGCGAACATGCCGAGATCAAACCGGTCGTCGACGCCTGGACCCAGTTCCAAGATCTCCATACCGCCCTCGAAGAGGCCCGCGAGCTTCTGGACGATCCCGACATGAAAGAGCTCGCCCAAGACGACATCGGTCGGCTTCAGGGCGAGGAAGCCGACCTGGAGGTCAGTCTCCAGAAGCTCTTGCTTCCCAAGGACCCCAACGACTCCAAGAACGTGATCTTGGAGATCCGTGGCGGCACCGGGGGAGAGGAGGCGGCGCTGTTCGCAGGCGATCTGTGGCGCATGTACTCCCGCTTCGCCGAGCGGCGGGGATGGAAGCTCACGCCCATGTCGATGAACGAAGCCGACGCTGGGGGCCTCAAGGAAGTCACCGGGCTGCTCGAAGGCAAGGACGTGTACGCGATGCTCAAGTTCGAGAGCGGCGTGCACCGGGTTCAGCGAGTCCCGGCCACCGAGTCGCAGGGCCGAATCCACACTTCGGCAGCCACCGTTGCGATCATGCCGGAGGCCGAGGAGATCGATTTCGAGATCCGAGACTCCGACATCAAGTTCGAAAAGATGCGGGCCTCGGGCGCCGGTGGTCAGCACGTCAACACCACCGACTCCAAGGTGCGGCTCACCCACATCCCCACCGGGCTGGCGGTCGAGTCCCAACAGGAGAAGTCGCAGACCAAGAACCGCGACATCGCGATGGCGCTGCTGCGCTCGCGGCTGCTCGACCGAGAGATCCAAAAAGCCGAGAAGGCGCGCTCCGCCCAGCGCAAGTCTCAGGTGGGCAGCGGGGACCGATCGGAGAAGATCCGGACCTACAACTACCCGCAAGACCGGATCAGTGACCACCGGATCAAGCTCACCCGCCACAACCTCGACGGGTTCATGGATGGTGACATCGAAGATGTCATCCAAGCCCTGCGGGCGCACGACGAGGCTGAGCGACTCACCGACCTCGACCGCCACGTGGACGACGAGGATGGGGACGACGAGCCGTGAAGCAGTCGGTCGAAGTCGACCTCGCCGGCCAACGGCTGGTCATCCGCACCGATGAGGGCCCCGCGTACGTCCAGGAACTGGCCGAATACGTCGACGCCCAGCTCAAGCAGGTCGCGGGCAACGCGGGCCGCTCGACCCTCAACGTGCAGCGCATCGCCCTGCTCGTCGCGATCTCGCTGGCCGACGAGCTCTTTCGGGAGAAGGACCTGCACCGGCGCTATCGGGAGCAGATCACGGCGAAGCTGCAGGCCTTGGACGCCGCGCTCGGCGAACATGCGCGGCGCGTCGACGCCATCGAGCCACCCCCCTCCAAAGAGCCGGCAAGCAGCGCGGACGACACGCCGGCCGCCCGCGAGTAGACTCGGCGCCTCGTGTCCGAGTTCACACCTCAGTCCCCGGCCCTCCAAGCTCTTCAAGAGCGCGGCTTCATCGATGCGATGACCGATGCCAAGGCGATCGACGACGCCTTTGCGGCGGGGATGGTGACTTTCTATGTCGGCTACGATCCGACGGCGTCGTCGCTGCATGCGGGATCGCTGACCTGCATCATGGTGCAGCGTCTCCTGCAGCGCTTGGGGCACAAGCCTGTGGTGCTGCTCGGCGGTGGCACAGCGCGCGTGGGTGATCCGACGGGTCGCACCGAGAGCCGCAAGATGCTCGACGACGAGACGTTGGCCCACAACGTCGCCGGCATTCGCCGCAACTTCGACGGGTACCTGCATTTCGACAGCGGCGAAGCCAACGACGCGGTGCTGCTCGACAACGCCGGTTGGCTGTGCGGGCTCCACTACCTCGAGTTTCTGCGCGAGATCGGCTCGCACTTCACCGTCAACCGGATGATTGCGGCGAAGACGTACCGCGACCGTCTGGACAACGAACAGCCGCTGTCGTTCCTCGAGTTCAACTACCAGCTCCTGCAGGCCTATGACTTCCTGCACCTGTACCGCGAGCAGGAGTGCACGATGCAGCTCGGCGGCAGCGACCAGTGGGGCAACATGGTCGCCGGCACAGAGCTCATCCGCCGGGTGATCGAAGGTCCCAGTCGGGCCCAGGCACTCACATGGCCGCTGCTGCTCACCGCCGACGGCCGCAAGATGGGCAAGACCGCCGATGGAGCGATCTGGCTCGACCCTGCACAGTGCTCCCCGTTCGACTACTACCAATACTGGCTCAGCTGCCACGACAGCGACGTCCGCACGCATCTGCTGAAGTACACCGACGTCCCGCTCGAGGAGGTCGACGAGCTGTGCAAGGTGCAGGGCTCGGCGTTGCGGGAGGTCAAGGCCCGGCTCGCGCATGAGGCCACCACGCTTGCGCATGGGGAGGCCGCCGCCGATGCGGCCAGCAAAGCGTCGAAGCAAGCATTTGGCGGAGGCGACGACTGGAGCGCGGTCCCGGCGGTGGAGCTTGGATGCGACACCATCGGGCTGCTCGAACTCGTCGTCGACCCCCGGGTCGCGGCGTTCAAGTCGAAACGCGAAGCACGTCAGCGCATCGAAGCCGGAGCCGTCAAGCTCGACGGCGAGCCGGTCAAGGACCTTGCCCATGTGCTCGAGGCTTCGGACTTCGAAGCCGGAACCGTCCGGCTGCAGGCCGGCAAGAAGATCCGGTTTCGCATCGTCCTGCAGTCCTGACCGCGTCCAGTGATACCGTCCGCCTTCGATGATTTTCACGGACCGATTTCACACCTCCGCATTCGCCCGCGCCCTCACCGTGGCTGCAGCGCTGTGCCTCAGTTCCGCCTGCGACAGCAAGGACGGCGGCGACGACAAAGCCTCCGACAGCAAAGACTCGGGCCCCTCCGAGCAGGCAAAGTCGGCCGACAAGGACGTCGCAGAGATGAAGGACCGCCTCGGCAAGGGCGAGGACATCAAGTACGCCTGCGCTGGCAACATGGCCAAGTACAAGGCTCTGGCGGCATCCAAAGACGAGTCAGAGAAAAAAGCCCACGCTGCGCTGGCCCAGGTTTGTTTCGTCGACATGCCCACCGCGCAGATCGAGACGATTCGCGAGCAGATCAAGGCCGGCAAGGTCGAGTCCATCGCGATCATCAACCTCAAGACGACCATCGAGGGGGATGACTTCCCCAAGGATGGGGACGCCGCCAAGGTGGCGGCCGAGGCCAAGACCGTGATGGAGGTCGAGGTCCCGCTGTCCAACTTGAACACGCACCTCGAGACCGCAAAGAAGGAGAAAGAGGAGGGCAAGAGCGTCTCGATGGGATGCATCAAGGCCAAGCAGATCGTGGACAAGAGCGGCGAGGCGCTCGGCGCCGACGACAAGGGCAAGGCCGCGGTCGCGTCCTTCAACGAGACCTGCCCGGCGAAGTAGGTTCTCTTGCGCTCCGGCCCCGGGCCGGGCGGAACCGCGCGCTTTCGGGGGGGGTCGTTGGTGGTGGTGTGAAACACTTGTGGCTCAGCCGGTACCATCGACGAGATGCCCCGCCTTGGCCCGCCCCTGCTCGCCGCGCTGCTTCTGGTACCCGCTCCGTCCGCCCATGCCGGCGCGCAACGCGAAGAGTCCGCCGCACCCGCCGCGGCGCCGTCGATGGACCATCTCGCGGTCGATCTGGCGAGCCTTCCGATCGCGCTCCATCGCCGAGCGGCCGACACCCTCGAGCTCGAACGAGAGCGCGCGGGCTCGCCCTGGGCCGACGCGCAGCTCTCGGGGCGGGTCGTCCCCATGTTCCGCCCCGGCGAGCCGAAGCCCACCCACTATGAGGTTGGCGTGCTCGGGCCGCACGGCGACGCCCGGGGGTTCATGGTCCTGGCCAGCGGTCGACACGACTACCCCGTCGTGGTTTCGACAGCACAGGGGCCCCGGCGAACCGAAGAACTCGCGGCCGCCCTCCCCCGCGGCAAACGGGTGAGCCGGGTCCACTTTCTGTCCGCGGTCTCGATGGTCGCCGAGTCGGAGGATGGCCACATGCTCGCCAACCTTGGCGGACTCCCGCCGAAGGTCGAGCACGCCGAGATGGCCTGGCTCGATGCACCGGCGTCCGCCCGCCAAGGCCACACCCACCACGATGCGCGCTCCGGCGAGACCGTGGAGGCGGCCCCCGAGCACCGCATCGAGCTGGGAACCTGGAGATCGTGGACCGAGCTGCGCTCACAGTACGCAGACAACATGGCCGTCCTTCACGAGGCGCTGCGACGCGGTGCGGTGGACGACTGGGCGGCGCAAGACGACTTTCGGACCTCTGGCGAGGGGCTGCAGTCCGGATGGTTTCGAGAAGTCCCCTTGCTCTCTCGCGGTGGGGCCCGCGTCGAGGTGAGCGGACCGGGTGCGGCCTACGTTCGGACTCGGATCGACGAGCGTCCCCATGAAGGGGACACCGCGTTGCGGGTGTTCGTGGAGCACATCCCCGGCGACGACGTCCACGCGCTCGATGTCACCGTGCGCTACGGCGATGGCTCGTCCGAGGTGCACCGCTTCAACGTCACCGCGACGATCGACTTTTCGAGCGAGAGTGCGGGCCTCGGGGCTCGTGCCCCCCTTGCGAACGCAGCCCTGGCCGCCCCGAGCCCGGCGGTCGAATGTCGCAAGGCGGTGCTGCGCTCGAACTGGGACACCTACGTCTATGCCCGCGGGGGAGGCGGCTCCACGCTCGAGGCCCGCGGGGGCTGGGTCGGCGGCTGGGAGGTGTTCACCGTGCACCGCGTCGGCCGTCACAACGTCCAGCTGCAGGCAAGCAACGGAGAGTGGGTCTACGCCAGCGGCAGCACCGTGCGCGCCGACGGCCTCAACGGCGGTGGTGATGCCGTGTTTCAGCGAATGACCTACAGCGACGGAAAAGTTGCGCTCCGGGCCCGGAATCGCCGCTACCTCCAAGCCAACGCGCAGGGCCAGATCAACGCGAACGCCACCCGCGCGGGCAACTGGGAAAAGTTCGAGCTCGAGTACTGCGAACCCAGCCGCATCGAAGGCCGCTGGGCGGGGAACGACCCGATCGATGCTTATCGAAAGGTCCGCAAGTACGGACAACTGAACGGCGACTTTGGCCCGAACACCTCCGGGTGCGCCTCCGGGTGCGGTGCGACGGTGTGGGCGATGATCTTCGGATGGGCGGACCACATGGCGCAGCTCGGGGACGCTCGCTGGGCCGGCGCGGCGAATCTGTACCGCACCGACGGCAAGAAGGACGGAAGCCCCGCGGACGCCCCGCAGTGGATGTGGAACGACGTCCCCGGGCGCATGCGCACCGCGGGCGGCACCTCAAACCTGCTGTCCGGGCCGGCGAACATCGTGCTCGAGATTCGCGGGCTCATGGGTGACTGGGGAGCCTCGGGCTGCAGCGCGAGCGGAAGTCGATTCACCGCGCCGCACATCATGGGTCAGGCCACGAAGTTCATGCGCGGGCGGGTGTCCGCCAACTTGACCGCGGACTACGACGGAGCCAGCGTCATGACGCACGAGGGCAAGATCAAAGCGAAGCGCCGACTCGATGACAAGCAGGTGGTGGCGATCGGCATCGGTCACTACAGTCACTACCCGCTCGCCTATGGGTTCGAGGACGCACGGTTCGCCAAGTGGGATGCGTCCAAGCGAAGCTGGGCTTCCGTGTCGCGGCATCAACGCTTCGTGGTGCACATGGGCTGGGGCCACCCTGGCTCCAGCAACGTCCCGTACGACACCTGGTTTCAGGGCTGGATCGACCCTCCGCGAGTCGCCTCACAGAGCTCCAACC
>CAYGTG010000223.1:0-9761 GCA_964352485.1 uncultured Nannocystaceae bacterium
ACGAGCGCTACGCGGTCACGCACCACTACGAAGGCGGCACCGCGAACCTGTTCATCACCGACCTGGTGACGAACAACGTCTACCGGATCACGGACATGCCGGCCGACACCAAGGCCCTGTTCCCGCACTTCCGCAGCGACGGTTGGATCTACTTCCTGACCTCCGGATCCGGTGGCGACAGCGCTATGGCCATCAACACGGCGCTGTTCCTCGAGTGTCTCGACGACGGCAGCTGCGAAGGCACGGCCACCCCATGGGATGGCCAGAGCAACCCCGGCGGCGGCGGTGGTGACACCGGCGGCGACGGAGGCAACCCCGGCGGTGGAGACAGCGGCGGCGACGGTGGCGGCGTGCCGGACCAGTGGAGCTGCCCCGCGGAGTACTACGCGGCCGATGACGGCTGTGACTGCGGCTGCGGCGTCGAGGACCCCGACTGCGGCGGTTCGTCATCGGACGTCTGCGTGTACTGCACCGAAGCCGGCAGCTGCGCGGTCGACAGCTGCGACCAGATCGACCCCAACGACAACACCAGCTGTCAGTAGGTCGAACCTCATCAGCTGCGACGCTCGAGGCCTCGGTCCACCGCCGGGGCCTCTCGACCACCACGGCCTAAGCGCATGAACAAATCGTCCCTTCCTCGCACTTTCTTGTTTGCCCTTGTGGGGCTGACCACGGTTGGGGTCGGGGCGTGTTCTGCGTCCAGCGAATCCGAGGCTCAAGGTGGCCTCGGGTTCCCGGTCGATGATGCGGCTTCCGGCAAGGAAGACGCGTTCGGCCGGTCCCTGGTGGGCCCGCCCGACGGATACCCCACCGACCCTCGCGCACTGCAGGAGGACTTCGAGAACGAGCTCGAGACCAACATGCGGGCGCGCAGAGACTTCGGCTGGCAGGTCGCCCTCAAGTCGCTCGAGCCGGTGCCGCTGCTGGGGCTTGCCGATCAGCTTTCGGCACTGCCGGACTGTCCTGATGGCGTCATCGATCGCGACCTCGACTCCTGCACCCGCAAAAATATCGCTGCGGAATGTGACGGCGTGCAGTCGGGCGGACACACCGTCTGCGGATGGGACGACGACGAGAACGTCTGCGCGCCGGTCTGCGACAATCTCAAGCTCGACGATGGCTCCGAGATCCCCAACGTGCCCAGGTTCCAGACCTGGTACGGGGTCGAGGACCTCACCCACATCTTCAAGACCGCCTACGAACAGCTGTCGGCCGAAGACAAGTTCGTCCGCGCTCCGTTCAGCGATCAGGTGCTGGCGAACGCCTTCTTCGACAACAACACCAAGAAGGACCGGCTGAGCAACTGGCCGCTGCGCCGCTACACCAAGGCTGTGGACCAGCTCTTCGGTTGTGAGCTCGAGCAGCTCGCCGACGAGGCCGACGAAGCCTACGAAGACCGGTGCGCACTGCAGCGGCAAAGTCAGTTCTCCGGCGCCGGGGCGGCAGGGGGCGGCATCGCCCGCATCATGTACACGCCGGCGATGGCCCAGCACGTGGTGAGCAACTACGCGCAGGTGCTCGATTGCGCCGACGACGGTCTGTCCGGGACCTGGTGCGAGCCTGGTGAGGAGTGCAACTCCGGCGAGGACCCCGAGAACTTCTCAACCTGTTTCGCCTCGGAGTTTCCCGCCGACGCCGGTCACCCGTTCGAAGCGATGGGACTCCCTGCGCTCGGCGGCACTGCGGTGGTCAAGCTGACGTGGAGCCGGATCGGCTTCGACTTCGCGCTGCCCGCGTACGACACCAGCGCCGAGGCGCTCGAGCGTCGCATCGGGGAGGGGGCCAACGCGTTGTGGAGCCCCGAGGGCGACAACGAGTACCTCGCTCCCGCCGAGACGCCCCAGACCATCGCGGACATTCCGTTCCCGACGCCCGACGACATCTACACGATTCAGACCCGCGGCGGCTCGATGTACCGCCTCACCGGCATGCACGTGATGACCAAGGAGGCCCGCCACTGGGTCTGGGTCACGATGTGGTGGAGCGACACGCCCGACGAAGACTTCGGTGCGGACCGTCCCGAGGCGTTCGCCTCGCTGGACTCGGCATGGTCGAACTACAAGATGTGCGTCGTGGTCGACTACACCGAGAGCGACACCGATCCCGCCGGCCGCTACGCAGACCACCCGTCCCTGGCTGCAGCGCTCGCCGCCTCGGCCGACGGCGGAGGTGCGCCGACGTGGTGCAGCAACCCGTACATCGAGCATGGGGCTGGCAACGCGCGCACCAACTGCGTCGGCTGTCACCAACACGCCGGCACTCGCGAGTTTCCCGACGGGTCCGACTTCGAGCTCGATTCCATCATCGCTTCCGAGGACGCCTCGATCACCGAGTCCAATCGATTCCCAGCCAACGGTCGGATTCGCCGCCGCGACACCTTCGCCACCGACTACTCATGGGCCTTCAGCCGCATGGATGACCTCACCGAGCTGATGCGCAAAGAGATCGAGTTTGAGAACGTGACCGACGGACGTTGGGGTCGCCTCGAAGGGATCCTGGGCGGGGAAGGGGACGTCGATGCGGGCGAGGCGGTCTTTCGCGCCGCCACCGAGACCCAGACATGCACCGACTGCCACGGTGACCAAGGGGAGGGTGGCTTCGGCCCCAACCTCGAGTCTCGCTTCGCCGCGAAGACCCAGTGGGAGCTGCTGTACACGATCGTCGAGGGCCGGGCCGACATGCCGGCGTGGGGCGAACTCGACGACCAGCAGCTCACCGACCTGATGGCGTACCTCTCGGCGACGTTTGCCGACCCCGAGATCGAGTAGCTCGGTTGGCCGAGGTTGCGCGAACGGGCGCGCTGGTTTTTTCGGTTGTCCGCTGAAAACCTCGGTGGGCCCGCGGGACGTCCATACAAGTATCCACACATCTCAAACACCGACGTACGAAAATCGAGACTGTCATGAAGAACACCGCAATCCTCGTCGCCCTGAGCCTCAGCGTGCTCGCCTGTGACTCCGAGTCCCCCGAAGCCGACGGCGGCGGTGAACTCGGTTCGGTCGCGTTGAGCGACAGCACCGACGCGACCGGCAAGGCCGACGCGCTGATGGGTCGCGCCGTCCAGCCGTACCTCACCGAACTTGTTTCCTATGGCCAGGACACCAAGACCGGGACGTCGACGGTGACGGACATCAACACCGATCGCATGGTGATGGAGGCCCCGCTCGTCGAGCTCCAGGACTTCGAAGAGTCGCTTCAGGTCACCGTCTCCGGCGATGCAGACACCACCGACATGCGCTTCTTCCTGGCGCGCAGCAATGGTGACTCGTGGAACATCGTGACGGTCGAAGGCGAGGGCACATTTGAGGATGGCGACGAGCCCGACGGTGGGCAGGCGCAGTCCGCACCCGTGGTCATCAGCTACTTTCAGTCGATCTCCATCAGCAGGTCAGAGAACACGATCTCCATCGGTTCGGACAGCTCCGGGGGCCAGACCACCTCGCGCCTCGAGTTCGACGCTGCGGGCGCGACCTTCGCGGTCCTCGCGCTTCCCGTCGACTCCGGTTGGGGGAACTCCCTGCTTGGCGAGTTCGGCTACAAGTTCGACGCACAATGCGACGGCATTGAGTGTGGCGAGGATGCGCCCATCGAACCCGATGTGCCGGTCGATGACTATGCGCAGGCTCGCGACGTGAACCGGGAAGCCGTCACCATCGGTGGCCCGGCGATCGAGTACAGCTACCCGAACGTCGACAGCGGCTTCGGCCTGGGGGGCACCGAGTTCTGGCAGAAGTGGCCCGGTGGTCACAACCCCACCTACAGCTACGCAGCGGGGTCCGAGGCCGGCCGCAAGTGCATGCGCGCAAGTGCCATCCGGTTCGAGGCGATCATGGCCGATCCTCCGGAGTCGATGGTCACGCTCCGCGACGAGACCAACTGGAGCGGGCGCTTCTTCAACTGGAACGACGACTTCTCCGAAGGAAGCAGCTCCGCCCGCGGTGCAGCGCTTTGGGCATGGCGCACCGGTCTCATCAAGTGGATCAGCCAGACCGATCGCGATGGGACCTGCTACCTTCCGACGCTCGACACTGTCGAGCGTGCTGCAGCGGCGTGCCTCGCACGTGGTGGTGCCGACGGCGAGATTCAGGGCTGCCAAGGCTAGAGGGACCTCGCCAACGCGGGCGCCGCTGGGGCGCCCTACGGCCAACTCAAAGGGAGTTTCGAGTGCGCTCGGTGCTCCCTTTGTTCGTTCCCCCAGCCCAGGTACACTCGGGTATCGCGGCGCAGGGCCGCGGGACTGCGCCATGACGATCGGACCCTTGAACTTTCGCGCGTTGCCGGTGGTTGCGCTCTTGCTCGGCCTCACCGGTTGCCCCGATGACGCAGGCTCCCGCCCGACCGGGAACTCGCTCGGCGCGACGGATAGCGCCGCAACGTTCACCGCGGGCGAGACCTTCGACACCGAGGGGGACAGCGAAAGCGACAGCGCATCGGACATCTGCCTGGCGTTCAACTGCGAGAGCGACCTCGAGTGCGGCGGGTGTTCGGGCGGAGAGAACAGCTGCTACCTCCCGGACCGGCGCTGCGTCGCGTGCGATCCCGGCAGCGGCGAGGGCTGTCCGCAGGGCGAGACCTGCACCGAGTTTGGTGCCTGTGTTCCCGAGGGGCTCACGTGTGACCTGGACGGCGACGGCGAGCCGACGATCACCTGCAACAACGACCCCGACTGTGCCGCCTGCGAAAACCACCAGGTCTGCTCGGCAGGAAGCTGCGTGCAGTGTCGCGGTGATGCGACCGACGCCTGCCAGTCCACGGAGACCTGCGTAGGAAACACCTGCATCGCAAAGTGCCCCAAAGAGTGCGAGACCAACGACGAGTGCGGCGAGTGCACATCGACCGGTGAGGAGCAGCT
This sequence comes from uncultured Nannocystaceae bacterium, assembly GCA_964352485.1. Taxonomy (GTDB): domain Bacteria; phylum Myxococcota_A; class Polyangia; order Nannocystales; family Nannocystaceae; genus CAJXVA01. Next base: position 4,853 of record CAYGTG010000223.1, read on the forward strand.
TCCGCTCAACGCCTGCCACAACCGACAGTGCTCTGAGTGCTCGAACACCAGCTCTGTCCCGATCGCATGCCCGGGCGGTGAGGTCTGCACCGACCAAGGCGTCTGCATCCCGCAGTGCGGCATTCCCGGCCAGAGCCCCGGATCGTGCGAAAACGACTCGGATTGCACGGGGTGCGAAGGGGACAACACCACCTGCGTCAAGCCGATCAACGACGACCGCGGCGAGTGTGGTCCCACGGCGTCGGGCTGCTCCGACCTCGGCGAGGGCGTCGTCGTGCTTCCGGAACCGTTTTCTCAGGTCACCAACGCATGCTCGGATGATCCCGACTGCGCCAACGTGGGCATCCAGTACAACGTCGGCCAGCTTCTGCGCGAGCTGACGGGGTTCAACGAGATCGACGACGCCATCATCGAGTACCCGATGTCTCGATGCGCCGAGCTCAGCGTGGGCGTGGGCGGAACCTCGATCAGCTGCGGGATCTGTGTCCCCTGCGAAGTCGACAACGACTGCATGGATCTCGACATCGATGAGGTGGCCGGTGATGCGTTTGGGCCCCTGGGTGCCGTGGCCACCGCGCTCCTGCTCGACCAGCTGTTCGGTCCGAGTGAGCGCCTGATCCACATGTTCTGCCAACCCGTCGCGTCAGGGTACGGGGCCTGCGTCCCGTGTCCGAACCTGCTGAGCGACTGCTCCATTGGCGGCGGCGGCGGAAGCGGCATGTGCGAGCACGCGGTCGACGAGCCAGGTTCTCCGCTGGACCCGATGTGCGGTGCGTGTGCGGAGGCGGTCTGCGCCGTGGACAGCTTCTGCTGCGAGACCGAGTGGGACGACCAGTGCGTCTCGTCCGTGGACGTCTACTGCACGACGGGAGCCTGTCACGACCAGTGCGATGAGGGCGAGGCGCTCAACCCCTCTTGCAACACCTGCGTCGCGGACATCTGCGATGAGGACCCCTACTGCTGCGATACCGAGTGGGACAACATCTGTGTGGACTACGTCGCGGACCTGTGCGGCGGTCAATGTGGGGGGGATGGCTGCTCTCACGATGAGTGTGTTCCCGGCGTCGCCCTGGACGCCACGTGCTCCGACTGTGCAGCCGCGGTCTGCAACGCTGATGACTTCTGCTGCAACTTCGAGTGGGACGCTCAGTGCGTCGACGAGGCCGAGAGCCAGCCGGCCTGCAGCTGCTAGCTCGCGCGTCTTCGCCCGGCATTTCGCCTGCCGTCGCGTTGCGTCGTCGGGCCGAGCCCCGAGGATCACGGGGCTCGCGGGACCGTTCCATCGAACACGATGCGCGCCGGTCCTCGCATGTGCACTCCGCCATCGCGGTTCTGCGGCACGGTGATCCACAGGCGTCCGCCGGGCAGGTCAACCGCCAGCGCTTGGTCGGGTGGGTGCCGGCCGCTCCAGACCGCGGCACAGGCTGCCGCGCACGCTCCGGTGCCGCAGGCCTGCGTAATGCCGCAGCCCCGCTCCCAAACCCACAGCGTCATGCCACCGTCGCCGAGCAGCGCGAACTCGACGTTGGTCCGGTCGGGGAACGCCGCATCGGTCTCCGCGGCGGGTCCCTCAGTGCGGCACACCGCCTGAGGGTCTTCGTCCACGAATGCGATCGCGTGGGGGTTGCCCATCGAGACCGCCTGATAGGACCGACCGCCCGCGACCGTTCGGGTGCCCAGGTCCTCGCCCGGACCCATGTTCACCCCGACCTCGACCTCCCGACCTTCTCCGGTGACCTCGCAGGTCTTGGGTCCCGCATCGGTTTGCACGACCAACGTCTTGCGGCCAAGTCGTTCGGCCAGGTGTTGAGCGACGCAGCGGAGCCCGTTGCCGCACATCTCGGGTCGGGAGCCGTCGTGGTTGATGACCAGCATTGATCCGTCGGTGCCCTCGGGTCCGCTGCCCACGATCAGCAGGCCATCGCCACCGACCCCGGTGCGTCGATTGCAGAGCGCCGGCGCGAGCGGCTGGAGCGCTGCGATCTCGGCCTCGAGCGCATCCCACGGCAGCGCGGTCCGGTCGATCAGCAGGAAGTCGTTGCCCAGGCCCTCCACTTTGCGAAACGTCAGCGACACGGGGCGAGGGTGGGGCCGGTCTCGGGCTCGGTCAAGCGCCGCCGGGATTCTCAGCCGGACTCGAGCACATCTCATAACCTCGCCACGCCGTCTCGCTGGTCTTTGGGCCCGATGGCGTCGTCGCGAAACCTTGCAGTACCTCGGTACAGCTGCGGCTCCGCTCCTAACCCTCGGACCCAAATCCTTCGCGAGCCACCGCGTCGAGGTTATGAGATGTGCTCTAGGCTCCAATCCTTGAAGGGGCCTTTCGCAAAGGCACCTCCCTGCGGAGGCAAAGCCTCCTCCGCTTCACCCGAAACGGGCGCCTGTCGGCGCCTACGAGCCCTCAATCATTCGACTTTCAAAAAAGAGCGCTTGATTGAGGTCTAGATGGTGGAGTCGGGGTCCTGCGCGAGCGCTGGGCGGGCCGTGACGCCGAACTTGTCGATCTTGCGCCGGAGCGCGTGGCGGGTCACTCCCAGCAGCTCGGCGGCGCGGACGATGCGGCCGTCGGCGAGCTCGAGCGCCAGTGTGATCGCCTTGCCTTCGATCTCGCGAAGCGAGGCTCCGGGCAGCCGGACGTGGAGCACGCCGGTGCTCTGCGGCTTGGTGGTGGAGAGGCCCAGCTCGGCAGGTCCAACCCAGCGGCCGGTCGCGCGGAGAGCGGACTGCTCGAGCAGCGCATTGAGCTGCCGCGTACTGCCTGGCCATGGCTGCTGCTCCAGCTCGGCCAGCGCGCCCGGTGAGAGCGCCCGCGTGGCGAGGCCGTAGCGTTCGCACGCATCGTGGAGGGCTGCTCGCGCGATGCCGGCGATGTCTTCGGGACGATCCGTGAGGGCCGGCACATCGAGGACCGCCTCCGTCATTCGCCCAAACAGCTGCTCATGGTCGAGCGAACGTTCCCGGAGTGAGGCGAGCGGCTGACGGCTGGTGAGGAAGAGGGTGGCGTCCGGGCGGGCGGTGATCCGCTCCTTGATCAGTTGCGCCGCTCGGCTATCGAGCGACTCGGCGCCACGGATCAAGACGGGACCCTCGGCGGCCGTGAGGCTTGCGGGTAGCGCGCGCCCCCGAAGCTCCAGCAACGGGATCAAGGGGCCGGCGCTGCGGATCTGCATCCAGCGGGCGAGCCTGCCCTTGCCGATGCCGACCGGACCGGTGATCACCACCACCTTGGAACCGGCATCTGTAGTCGCGGCGGCGCGGCGGCGCAGACGGACGAGGCTCTCGCTCGATCCATGAAACCATGCGTCGTCGACAACAGGGCTGGAGCCGAACTCCAGCGAAGAAAGGGCAATGACGGAACGCTCAACCATGCAACTCGACCTCTATGGGGAGTCGCCAAGTGCGCCGCAACACTGGCGGGCGGCGCGCGCTCGATTGGCCTCGGTCCTCAGCCGGTGATCGCGTCGTCGGACGCTTCGGGCTCGGGAGACACCTTCGTAGCGTCGTCCTCCTCGTCGTCAGCCGGGTCGTCCTCCTCGTCCTCCCCGTCAGCGGGGTCGTCAGCGGGAGGCTCGTCGATCGCGGGCTCTTCGCCCGCGGGCGCAGCTTCACCGGCCGCGGGGATCTCGCTAGCGGTGGGTGTCGAGCCGGCCGCCGGCAGCTGCAGCGGATTGGGGCCAACCCGCTCGTAGTTCACCTCGTCGTCCTCGCCGGCGAGGTTCTTCTCAGCCTCGAGTTCCTCGGACATGTCTTGGAGCCGATCGGACCCGGCGTGGGTACTCGCGTAGGCAAGGTAGACCGCACACACCATGAACCCGATCGCCAGGCCCTGGGTTAGCTTGGCGAGGAAATCGGCGCCACCTCCGCCCCCGAACACGCTCTGGCTGGCACCGCCGCCCAGCGCGCTGCCCATGCCGCCGCCCTTGCCGGCTTGAAGCAGGACAACGAGCACCAACACGATGGTGATGAGGACGTAGACGATCTCGACGAACAGATCCATGATAGCTCGGATAACTCGGGTAACTCGGGGAAACTCTGAGGTGGAGCGACTCGAGGGAGTCAGGCGGTGGGCCGAGCAGTTTGCGCGGCTGCGGCTGCAATGGCCAGGAAGGAATCAGGCTGGAGGGACGCCCCACCGACGAGGAACCCGTCGATGTCGCCGGCCGACAAAAGCTCGGCTGCGTTGCCAGGCTTCACGCTACCACCGTAGATGATGGATCTGTCGTGCCCGGCATCTCCGTACGTCTCTCGCAGGTGGGCGCGGATGGCTTGGTGCATGTCCCGAGCCTGCTCAGGGGACGCGGTACGGCCGGTGCCGATGGCCCACACGGGTTCGTACGCGATCACAATCCGTGCATCCATGGCCTTCGAATCCACTTGACTAAGTGACTCCGAAAGCTGCGTGATTACAGTCGTTTCGTGGTCGCCGCGGTCGCGGGCTTCGAGTGACTCGCCGACGCAGAGCACGACGGTGAGGTCATGGGCGAGCGCGTTGGCGAGCTTGCGCGCGACCAGCGCGTTGGTGTCGCCGAAGTACGCGCGACGCTCGGAGTGACCGATGATCGCAGCGTCGACGCCGGCTTCCCGAAGCATCGCGACACCGACCTCTCCGGTGAAGGCGCCGAACTCTTGGGCGGCAACGTCCTGGGCGAGCAGCCAAGCCCCACCAGCCGGACGCGTAAATGGCGCGGTCACGCCCAGGGCGAGGTAGGTCGGCGCGAACCCCACCCGGACCTCGGGACATCCCGCCACCGGCTCGGCCAGCGCTGCCTCGAGCCCCTGCGCAACCCCACGCGCGCAATCAGCGGCGTCGGCGTTGAGGAGGTTCTGCTTCCAGTTCCCGAGGATCCAGGTGATGCGAGTCGTCATTCGCGGTCCTCGGCGTAGGGGTCCAGGTCAGGCTCCGCTCCCG
>CAYGTG010000224.1:0-9735 GCA_964352485.1 uncultured Nannocystaceae bacterium
AACCAAAACGAAAACCGCCGTGAAGCGGTTCTCAGTAGTGCACCCTACACGATTCGAACGTGTGGCCTTCGGTTCCGTAGACCGATCCGAGTGGTGACGCGAGCTTTCGCGAGGATGCGCAGACCTACGCGATTTGGGGTCTAGGCGGCCCTGGAACGAACATCTCGCCTTGCGGGTCTACGCCCTCGGCCCCAGGCTTTCGCAAGCTTGCGGACGTGAACACGTCCCCAGGCCGTCCCGAAGGAGACCGAGATGAAGGCGAAGATCACGAAGACGCTGGTGGACAGATCCATCCCCAAGACGAAGCGGTACGACATCCAGTGCACAACCCTCCCGGGGTTCGTGCTCCGCGTGAGCACATCCGGGGTGAAGTCTTTCGGGGTGCGCTACCGCGCCGGTGGCCGGGACAAGCGGGTGTCTCTGGGCCGGTACGGGGAGCACTACACGGTGAAACAAGCTCGAGATGCCGCGAAGAAGCTCCTCGGCCAGATCCAAGCGGGAACATACGAAGGCCGCCGACGCCGCGAGCGCGCGTCTGTGACCTTCGCCGAGCTCGCGAACAAGTATCTGACGGAGTACGCGGAGGTGGCACTGAAACCAAGGACGCTCGAGAGCTACAAGGGGTTGCTGCGCCTGCACATCCTCCCGCGTCTGGGAACGACGCCGCTGGAGGAGCTTCGCAACTTCCACGCCCGCAACCTACACCGGGAGATCAGCTCTGAGCACCCCGAAGTTGCGAATCGTGCACTTTCAGTGCTGTCCGGGGTGTTTCGTTTCGCGGAGGACTGTGGTCTGTTCATGGGCCGCGCGGAGGTCCTGCGCGGCATCCGGAAGAACCGAGAGAAGTCGAAGGAACGCTTCCTATCCGAGGCGGAACGTGGACGGCTCGATCAGGTGCTCCGGCAGGCGCCCAGACGGCGACGCAACGAGGAAGGACACGCAACACAGGGGGCCGTGGACGCGATTCGCCTGCTCCTTCTGACCGGGCTTCGCCTCAGCGAAGTGCTGAACCTGCAGTGGGGCATGGTCGACTTCGAGCACGGAGTCTTGCGGCTTCCCGACACCAAGACAGGGCCGCGGGTGGTGCAGCTCTCCGCACGAGCGCTCGACTACCTCGAGGGCGTTCGGCGACGCCGCGCACCTTCGCTATTCGTCACGCCTTCCGGACGCGGCGCACGGATCCAGAACCTGCAGAGGACGTGGACACGCCTCCGCCGGGAAGCCGGCCTCGAAGACGTTCGGCTCCACGACATCCGCCACTCCTATGCGTCTGATGCCGTCATGAGCGGCGTTCCACTGCAAGCGGTGTCCAAACTCTTGGGGCACAAGAGCACGCGAACCACCGAGCGATACGCCCACCTCAGCAACGCCTACGTCCGAGAGTGCGTAGAGCAGGTTGACGCTACGATCGCGAAGGCGGAATCCACGCAGGGCTAGGCTGCCACGCGAAGGCCTGCGCACGAGCAGGCCACGCGGGCTCGAATTCGGGACTCTATGCAGAAATCCCCCTGGCAAGAATTCGCATGCAACGTGGTCGCGGTTCCAAGCTCTGGGCATGAACGAAAAGGAACGAAGCCCAGAGGACGCTTTCGCATCTCGACGGAAGTCGCAAGTTCGCCCGAGTAGGCCACTTCTCCTGACCGAAGAAGAAGCGGCGCGCGAACTCTGCCTGAGCCCTCGCACCCTTCAAGGGATGCGGGTTCGGGGCGATGGCCCGCTCTTCGTGAAACTTGGGCCCTCGAGGTTCGCGCCGGTTCGCTATCGGCTTGCCGACATCGTCGACTACGTCGAAGCACAGGCACGGCGGAGTACAGCTCGTGACCACGGCTGACCGGAGCAGGCGGGCCCTCGAGAGCTGGCTCGGCGAGAGGTTCGCGGGCCGCGAAGCGTGGTGGCTCACCGCGACGGCGACGTATCGGATGCCAGACCTCGAGATGGCCCGCCTCACCCGACGATGGCTCAGCTCCGCGGCGAGCCAATCCAGGTGCCATATCGAGGTGCTGATCGGCGCCGGGATCCAACCGGTCGCAGGCCTGCTCCACTTCCACGTTGTGGCGGCTGGCGTCGACGGAATCGTGCCTGACCGCGCTTGGGTGACGCCGTTCGGCATCAAGCTCGACTACGAGCGCTACGACAGCGAGAGAGCCGCTGTCGCCTACACCTTGGGACACGACGACTACGAAGTCGCGGTGTGGTGCCCGCGACGAAAGCCATGCCGGCGCAAGAGTTGTCGCGTAGCCCGAAGCGGGATCCCTGCAGCGGCCACGCTCGCGGGGCTCGCCTCACGCGCTCGAAGGTAGGGCTCAGACCGGGTCTGGGGCTTGGCCTCGATTCGGCGGCGAAGAAAGTAGCGGAGGAGCGGCTTGAGCCGGTAGGCGAGGTGCGCCGTCCGAAGAAACGGACTTCCACTAGAGGCACTCACGAGGGTGCGGGCAAGCCGGCGCTCCGGGACCCGGGCCGAGGGCGTACGGCAACCACGAGCCACATGCGACCCGGCCGAACGCACACGGACGCGGCGCTTCGTAGGGGCACGGGACTCTCGATGAGAGGCGGATAGGCGTCAGCCACCGCGTGGCAGGCGTGAGATGGCCAAAGACGAAGGCGCCCACCTGGCCGAGCTACTTCCGGGGAGGCTTCAGCAAACGCCAGGGCGCGGTGTGCAGGGCCGCCGCGATCTGCAGGAGGGTGTCCGCGGTCGGGGACGACTGGCCGTTGATGATCGCGAAGAACGTGGACTTCGCAACGCCCGCATTCCGAGCCACGGCACTGAGCGACAGGCCGCTCTTCTCGGTCGCCGTCTGGATGTTCTGCGAAAGAAGCGCGCGGAAGGACTCGCGGTCCACGCACGGACGATCGCCGCGTTGTTGTCACGTACCGGTTTACCGGTACACTCCGATGCCAAAGATGAAACGAGATCGAGCCGCCGAACGCCGAGGACACTTGAGGAGACTGCCCCCGGGCTGGGCATGGGCCGGGGCCCTGGTCTCGCTCGCCGCATGTGTCACGGCGGGCTGCGACTTGCGTGGACCCAAGTCTACGCCGGCAACCACGCCGCCCGAAAATACAGACGCCCAGCTCGAGGACTTCGTCGAGTGCCGTCGCATCGAGGAAGAAGCGGCCATGGAAGCCTGGGAGGGGACGCAGGCGCGTTTCGAGAAAGAGGACGCAGCGAAGCAAGCGGCCGAGCAGAAAGCGTACAGAGAGTGGCTCGAGGCCGCGTGGCAGGAGCAGCTGGCGGCAGAGGAGCAGTACCGAGATTGGTTGAAGGCGAATCCGCCCACGGTAGCTGACCGACATGAAGATGCGATCCGTTTCGCCGATCGGTATGCGACTGCCCGCGCCGAGGGCAGCACCGTGGAGTCGGCCCTCCACCAAGCATCGGCAAGGTGTCGTCCGGACATCTGCGGCGCCGCGTTCTTGATGTTCTCTGAGAGCCCCAAGCAGGTTCGGGAGCACTGGCACGACGCCGCAGAGCGGGCCCTTCGCCAGTGGAGCCGCGCGACCAAGGACCAGAACCAGCACAAGGACGAAGCCGAGTACGTACCCTGGGGCGGCGACCGCATCGCTCGCGGCCTGGGGCTGGACTACCGGCTGGTCTTTCACGACATGCGGGAACTCGACGCTTGGAGGTGCGTCCTCGAGGAACGGCGGCCCGATGGCGACATCAACCTCGTGCCAGACTGCAGGGAGCGCTTGGCACGGAAGGCCGAAACAGGCCAGAGCACGTGCGTGGTGCCGTAGGCTCTCGCAGCTCTTGGCCGACACGGGCAGAAGCGGCGTCAACAGTCGTGTCGGTGCTCATGGGCCGAAGCAGCGGCCCCCCCTGCCCTCGATTTCAGAGTGCCGCGGAGAGCGGAACCCGCACCGCGCCTGCTCGAAGAAATTTACGGCCACACGCGAGCTCCAACGCCGCCTCTCGGTTTCTCGCGCCGGCGCGCACCACCGCCCGGGGAGTCCCGATTCTACAGCGGTGCGGCATCGGTCCACAGCGCCTCGAAGACAGCCTTGATCTCGTGGCGCATGACCGAGTCAAGGGAGACCAGAAAGCTGTGCTTCTTCCCGAGCCCGTTGAGGGAGGTACCGAGCAAGAACGCCCGACCAGGACCCACGAGAAGCCGATCGTGGAGGCGGTCAGCAACCCGAACCTCACACCCAACAGAACGCGCCCAGCCCGCAGCGATGCGCTCCGCTCCCTCTCTGCCGACCAGGACGCATGTGCCCCTGAGTTGGGGGCCGAACTCGGCGAGGGAATCTTGATCGGCGTAGCGGTCGACCAACTGGAACGGACCTCCGGATCTCTTGAGGTGCTCGAAGGCGGCCTCCCGAGCGCCCTCAATGGGCTGGATATGCACCACACCTGCAGGAGCTGAGAAACCGAGGTTTGGTCCTCGTTGGTGCCACGGCTCGCTCGTGAGGTAGCCGTCTCCGAACCCTCTGATGAGTCCGACCGCAGCTCCTGTCGCGAGTCCTCCCGGCCCCACGAGTCGGAGCTGCCAATCGCTCCCCGAGACACCATGCAGATCCTCGGGAAGTCGAACCAGAGCATCCCCCGCTCCCGCCCTCGGAACCGGCTGGTTGAGAGCTTCCAGGGTGGGTTCTCGAAAGTGTACGAAGAGATGTGCGAGTTCCTCTCCCGCTGGAACGGATGTCCTGCCGTCGAGCCGAACACGGCCCGACGAGCGGCTGAGCACACGTGGCCCATCCATGACTTCGGAGAAGAGATAGGTGCCCTCGAGCCGATCTCGTGAGCCCGCGACCACGAGGCGATGCACATCGTACAGGTAGGAGGTGACCTGCGGCATCAATACGATAGTCGACCCAACGTAGTGCTCCTCCTCGTCCGGCAGCCCGACTGCCTCCTGCTCGTCCGGTTCCAAAGTTTCCCACGCAGCGCGGGCCACCTCGTAGCGTTCCTGCTCGGCCCAGACCTCGTATACAACGCACGGCGTCTGAAGGCCCCATTTCTCTGACGCAAAGCCCCCGAGCCAATCGTGAGCCAGTAGTTCGACACGGCGAACCTCCGACGAAGACTTGGCGATCGCCCCTCTGACCTCGTCGTCTAGCAAAGCGAAGAAGTCGCCGCGCCCAAGCGCTTCGCACTCAAGCCGGACACGGCCCGTCTCGCGCGCCGACGCCCAACTCGGTGGTTGGGAGTCGTCCCAGCCAAGAACCCGCTCGAAGACGACCTGCCTCCGGCCATCGACTTCAACAGTGGCTGTGAGCTTGAACCACCGTGCGAACGGAGAAGTGTCCAGGGCTTGTGCGTTCTCGATCCATGCGTTGAAGACGCTCATCGACGGCCGCCTTTCCTTCGCCTGCGAGGTCTGCCCCGTACAGGCGCAGCTGCGTTTGCCGGCAGGTGCTGGTGCGCGAACTCAAACAGGTCCTCGTGCAACTTGTAGAACTCGTACGGGCTGAGCTGGAGAGGCTTGCCGACCGACGCCCGCACGAGCTGATGCGTACGCCAGGTCACGTCGTTCCTCAGCCGACGAGGCCAGTGCAGAATCTTCGTCCCACTCTCGTGCGAGAGAGAGTTTCGAATGATCCTCGCAAACACGAGAAGGGGTAGGTTCTCGAACCGCTGGAACACCGGTCCCTCCAAGCTTCCGCAGTAGGCCACGATCAACTCGAACGTGTCGCGAACCAGGGAACGACCGAGCGAGGTCCCCAAGGTCCCCTGCAGTTTTGCGGGGCCGTCCGTCTCCCGGAGCAGCTCCTCCATCGGTCGGAGGTTGATCGTGGCGCGCTCGCCTTGCCCCGCCTCGAACACCATGGGTCGGTCGCCACCGAGGTACTCAAGAATGTCTGCCGGACGAGCAATAGCCACGCGGTGAAGCGCGAGCCCGTACACGTACGCAGCTCGCGGGATGGTCAGCGACATCAGCAGCTCCTGCTTTGTCATATGCGTCATCGTCCGATGCATCCTAGGCCGAGTGCGGGGTCGAATCGTTGAGATTCGCCGCCGCGGCTACAGGCAGGGAGACCGGCGTTGCGGCCTCGACCGCATCCTCAACCAACTCCACGTTGAGCGCTCGGAGCGCGTCTTTCGCGCTGTCGAGCAGAAGCTCGAGCTTGCGTTGCCCAGTGCGCAGCTCGTGCTCGATCTCGCCAGAGTGCTGACTGATCTTCTCATTGGCCTTGCGCATCCTCGCGACGCGCTTCAGCTCGCCGCTGATCCGCTTCTCCACATCGGCCAAGGCTTCGAGGTCCCCTGCGTCTGCATCGGTGGCCCGGCGGGTTGCCATCGCCAGAGCGGCAAGAATGGCACCACGCAGGGATGGGTCGCTCGCAGGGTCTTCGCTGTCCCAGGTGACGATAATCGTGCTGCCGTACCGCTCGAAACCCGGAAAGCCCGCCGGAGCGTGCGAGGAAGCGAACACGAAGATCCCGATCGTTGCGTCGCGGTTGGCCTTGGCGACCTCCATCTCCTCGAGCGCCTTGGCCAGCGTGTAGGAGGCGTCACGCTTGGCCTCGACCACGACCCGGCAGCCCTTGAACGCGCTCTCGGCACCGAACTCGACCACGACATCGCCTACCTTGCACTTGGAACGCTTACCCGTGGTGTTGCCGGTTGCCTCCACGATGTACGTGCCGCCGCGGGTAGCGTCTTCCACGAACCCGACCACGGAGTCCTCGAAGGTCGCCCCACCACGCGGGCTGACGGCGTCGGCCTGCTTGCGTGCCTCCATCTTGGCAACGGTCTCTCGGATGAGGATCTCGAGTTCCTTGTGACGAGCCTCCTGCCCGGCGAAAAGTTCCTTCTGAGTCTGGCCGTGTGCCTGGAGCATTTGCTCGACCGTGCGCTTCACCGTGCCGAGTGCGGACTCCGGGTCGTCGGGATTCAGGGACCGCAGCAGCGTCTCCTTGGCCCCCTGCGTCTCCCGCATGAGTCGGCTGATGAGCGAGCTGTCGTCGTTGGCGTCCAGCGCAGCGAGTGCCTTGTTGAGCTGGGCGGCGCGGTCTTCGTCGGCATCCTCGAGTTCCTTCCGGAGCGTTCGAAGGAGCTTCCCGATCGCCCCCTCCTCGTCGAGGGGATTCAGCGCTTTCAGAAGAGCACTTTGGCTCTCAGCCAGGACCGCCTCGAGCCGCGACTCGAGGATCTGCACGACACCATCCTTCTCGGTAGGACTGAGCTTCTTGAAGAGCTCGCTGTTCGCGCCGACCTGGTCTGCAAGCGTCTTGGCCAGCATGCTGTTGTCTCCGCCCACCCGGGCTTCGAGGAACCGCGCGAGGACCCCTTCGTCCGCCACGAAGGCATCAAGACGCTGGGAGACCTGCCCATCCGTGGGGTCGAAGAAGCGTTTGAGGCCGTCGGTCACGGTCTTCTCCTGCGTGGCGAGTTGCCGCTGGAGCTCCGCCTTCATGTCGTCGAGCAGAGTCTTGCCGACATCCTCGAGACGACTCTCTCGGGCCCGGCTGTAGGCGTTGCCCAGGGCCCGCAAACCAATCGACCAAGCATCGAGGGCGAGCTCCTTCGCCTCGGAGTCCTCAAGTTCGGCGAAGAGCTCGACCGTGTCGACCCGATGATCCTCGACGCACGCTCGGATGGCAGCATCGAGTTTGGAGACGGTAACAGAGATAGGGGTGTTGACTGATTTTGTCATGATGCTCCCTCGCAGTGCGGTTCTCGTGCCAACACCAGACTTCCGCCTAACCGCTCGCCGCCATTGGACTTTGACACCATGCCCCACAGCCATCCAGGTTCAAGGGCTACATTTCTTGTGTGCAGACAAGATTTCTGTCATCCAATCTGTATGGAGAACGTCTTGCTGTGCTGGCTAGGAGACGCGGACTTGCGCGGTGCAGGGGTGGAGCTGCCCCCACGTCCGCGCCTACGTCAGCGGAGAGGCGCAGGTCCCATCGCAAACGCGATCGAGGCGGCGACATACGACCGCATCGTCCTTCTGAACAACCGCGGCAAGAAGTGCGAGCGGGACTACCGCAAGTGGCTGAAGTCCCGAACCAGCGCGAAGATCGAGATCCGCGAGATGTCGCTGTCCGACGTGACGGACCACGGAGAGATCTACGGCGCAGTCACCGGGATCTGCGAGGACGAGGCGAAGATCGGGTCGACCGTCACCTACCACCTCAGCCCCGGCACACCTGCGATGGCCTCAGTCTGGATGCTGCTCGCGAAGACGCGGTTTCCGGGGAGGATGATCCGGTCCTCGCCGGAGCGCGGCGTGGAGCTAGCCAACGTCCCGTTCGACATCTCGGCGGAGCTGCTCCCGCTGCTGGAGACCGCAAGCAGCGAACTCCAGCGTCAAGGCCTGGAACGCCCACCCGAGGCGGCTGCTTTCGCGGACATCATCGGACAGAGCGCGGAGATGGGGGAGGTTATCTCGATGGCGCAGCGCGTCGCGGTGTGGCCAGTCCCGGTGCTTCTCGAGGGGGAATCGGGCACAGGCAAAGAGCTGTTCGCCCGGGCGATCCATCATGCGAGCCCTCGGGCCGGCAAAGGCTTCGTTGCGGTGAACTGTGGTGCAATCCCGTCGGAGCTCGTCGAAGCTGAGTTGTTTGGCCACGAGAAGGGCGCGTTCACGAGCGCAGGCAAAGCGAAGGCCGGCTACTTCGAACAGGCCAACGGCGGGACCCTGTTTCTGGACGAGCTGGGGGAGCTGCCGCTGGATGCCCAGGTGAAGCTCCTGCGAGCGCTCGAAAACGGGGAGGTTCGGCGGGTCGGTGCCGAGAAGACCATCAAGGTCGATGTTCGGGTGGTCGCGGCAACGAACCGGTCTCTTGTGGACGAGATGGCCTCTGGGGGCTTCCGAGAGGACCTCTTCTACCGACTCGCCATCGCGCGGATCCCCCTGCCTCCGCTGCGAAAACGCCAAGGAGACATCACCCCCCTGCTGGACTTCGCGCTGGGGAAGGTCAACGAAGAGGGCAGGACCAACGTCCCCGGCTACGAGCAGAAGAAACTCTCCGCCGGAGCAAAGAACCTTCTACTCCAGCACCGCTGGCCCGGCAACGTCCGCGAGGTGCTGGGGACCATCCGGCGAGCCGCCATTTGGACCGAGGGACCAAAGATCGAGAAAAAGGACGCCGAGCGGGCTCTGCTTCGGGCCGACCAGGCCGGACGCGATGGGATTCTCGACCGATCCCTCGATGGCGGAATCGACCTTCCTGAGCTCCTTGCCTCCGTCGCTCGCCACTACATTGGCCGAGCACTGGCAGAGTCGGGCGGCGTGAAGACAAAGGCCGCAAAGTTGCTGGGGCTTTCCAGCTATCAGACCTTGACCAACTGGATGGACAAGTACAACGTCGAACCGTGATGGCACGGCACTTGCTCTACCGCTGGGCATGGACCGCCCAACCCCGCCGGACGACGCCGCGAGCGACCGCCCCGCACCGCGAGGGCTGGGTCGGATGAAGTCGCTCAACTTCGAACTGCTCCGGGACAACTACGCGCAACTCGCCGTGCCCGCGACGTTCGCGGAGAAGTACGCCCATCCCGACCCAGGGAGCGCCCTGGTGAAGCTCCGCTCGTTCGCGGAGGGCTTCGTGCAGTTCATCTACATCAAGCTCGCACTCCCCGAGCCGGTCGGGGCGTCGTTCTACGACCTCCTGCGGGAGTCAACGTTTGAGAGCGCCGTGCCGCGCGTCGTCCAGCTCAAGCTCGACGGGATCCGGCGATACGGGAACAAGGCAGCGCACGGCGATTCGGTCACGACCGACGACGCCCTGAGGAACCTCCGGGAAGCCCACGAACTCGGTTGCTGGCTGGTGATGAGG
>CAYGTG010000225.1:0-1504 GCA_964352485.1 uncultured Nannocystaceae bacterium
GTCACTGGCAGGGAAGCAACCGTCTCCGTCAGGGCACGTCGGCAGCAAGGGATCATAGGTTGGCAAGCACAGCGCCAGCACGCCCTCGTTCGAGACGAAGCACGCCTGCCCCTGCGGACCTCGAGGTCAGGCTCGAACGGGCTCGCCTGCTCGCCGATCGCTCCGAGCGAGACCCCGTCTCGGGCCTGCTCTCGCGCCAGGGCTTCACCGACCGGTTCCACGCCCGACTCTCGGAGGCCGCGCGCAAGGAGGACCAGATCGAGCTGTGCCTCATCGACCTCGACCGGTTCAAGCGGGTGAATGATGAGCACGGCCACAACGCGGGAGACCGCGTGCTCTCGGCCCTGGGGTTGCTGCTCCGCCGCCGACTGAGGCCCTACGACCTCCGCGCGCGATGGGGAGGAGAGGAGTTCACCGCCGCCGAGATTGCTCGTCGCACGCTGGCCAAGTTTGGTCAGCTCAGTTTCGAAGGCGACTCTGGCACGAGTTTCGACGTGACGTTCAGCGCTGGGATTGCGGCCTATCCCGCAGACGGACGTGGCCTGACAGAGCTGGTCGCCGCCGCGGACGTTCGGCTGTACAGGGCGAAGGACGCCGGCCGCAACCGTGTCATCGGACCCGACGTCGGGCCGACGCCCTGACGCGTCCCTACGGCTCGCTCTTCTGCTTCAGAATCCAGAACCGCCTCAGCCGCCGGACCCCTGCCCCATCACTGCGATCCTGCACCCAACAGCGAGGCAATCTCGCGCATCCCTTCGTAGCCAGAGACAACATGCTCTTCCTCGAACATGCCGTCACGATCCGCGTCTCGCTGCACGACGCGCTTGACCTGGCCCGCGCGCGGGTCGTGGTCCTCGGTGACGCGGGCCTGGACGACATCGCAGGTCTCGAAGTCGGTCTGACGCATGCGCAGGGCGCCGGTTTGGTCGAAGAAGTCGCGCTGCACCTGCACGAGGTGGCAGGCCTCTTGCGGTCGTTCGAACACGCGCTCGGTCACGATGGTGCGCGGGGTGCCGTCGTCCCAGCTGCGGCTGCTGACGTAGGTGGGGACGCCATCATCGCTGGCCACCTGGGTGACGTTGGCGAAGTGTGTGCAGCCGGTCCCGGCAAGGGCGGCCAGCGCGAGCAGGGCGGTGCGGAACGATGGGGTCAGAGCAAACATGGCTTGGCGTCTCATTCCGGTAGTGGCGAGCCGCCGCGTTTTGATCCCATGTGTTCGGACAAAGACCCCTGCGTGGGCGAACACCGTTCTATTGCGAGACGCCGCGTTCAGACAACCTGCACCGTCGCCGCAGCTCGTTCGCGGCATCGTCCACCGTGCGAGCGGCCCCGGCCGCGTCGCGGCGCACGTCCTCGTGCCCGAGCGGGCCTGTCAACACATCCACCGCGATCGCCCGGGATCGGGCCTGAGAGTACTCGTCGGACAAGGTGAGCACGTCCAACAGGTCGGGCGTGAGGCGGGCATCGCCCAGCGACCGCGGCGACGACTTCGGCCGTTGGTACC
>CAYGTG010000225.1:1514-9717 GCA_964352485.1 uncultured Nannocystaceae bacterium
CCCAGCGTCCGCGCCATGCTCAACATGCGCTCGCGCAGGTACCAACGGCCGAAGTCGTCGCCGCGGTCGCGCGCGGTCGCGAATCGCTCGGCAAAGAAGTCTCGGTCGGCCTCGGTCGGTTCGCGCTCGACAAACAGGGGGGCGATGTCGTCGGCGTAGAAGGTGTCGACGAAGACCTGCTCGGCGATCGCCAGGGGCACCCAGCGCTCCTGTTCGCCGCTGCCCTTGTAGCCGGCCCAAAAATCCTGCTGTCCGAGTCCAGCGGCGTCGACGAAGCGGTAGGCGGTGTGAAAGTCCGTGGTTGAACTCGACAGTCGCAGCGAGCCCGAGCCATCGTCCGACACCGGGGGCTCGCGCTCCCGGAGCTGAAGCTGCATCGCGGCCCGCAGCTGCAGGAGGGCCGGCTCCACGCGATCCGCGGGGATGATGGCGGTCTGGACCTGCGCAGCATGGGTCGCGGCCAAGGCCCAGGGGTCCGGCGAGTCGTAGGGGGCGTGCGTGCCGTACGGGCCGTATCGAAACCAGGTGACTTCGTAGCGACCATCGGCGTGGGGACGAACGCGGTACAGGCCCAGGCTGAAGCTGTGTCCGCCGCTGCGCTCGAAGATCAGCTCGCCCAGCTCGTCCCCGAAGGCGTCGCAGCCAAACGAGACCTCGAGCCTGGCGCGAGGCTTTGCCAGGGTCCAGTGCTTGCGCGCGGCCTTCTCGATTCGGTGGGTGAGCTTGCGTGGAAAGGTGCGGCACTTGGCGTCGGGCTCCGGAGCGGCCGGCGGCCCGAGGGGGCGCACGGGATCGGCGTCCGCCCCCGGGCACGTCTTTGCGACCGGAGGTTCGGGCGCTTCGAGCGATGGCTGCGACCGGACGGCGATCGCAGGCTTGGGCGCGACCGCCACGGGGTCCCGATCGCCGGCATGCTTGGAGGCGCAGCCGAGGCCGGCGCTCAGCGTCAGGAGCAGCCACCATCCACAGGGTCTTGCAATCTCCGCCACCGCGCCAGGGCTACCACGGGGCAACGTGCCGTCCCACTGCTAGACGCGGAAGGGGCCCAGGTGTTGCAAGCGATTCAACGCGTTGGTCTGGGCGCGTGAACCCGACCCCGCGCCCGATACGCATCCTCGCGCTCCCGCATCGCGAGGCATCCCAGCGCTACGTAGCCTGACGCATCGTGCTGACCTCCGAGTACACAGGCATGCGTAGCGATTGCGTGGCGATCTGCAACGATCTGCAGAATCGTGGCGGAGGCCCCTTGCCGGGAGGCTCCGTCCCGAAAAGCTCAGGTCATGAAGCCCGCTCAACGACGTGGACTGACCCTGCTGATCCCATCCCTCCTGCTCGCCTGCGATCCCGCCGGAGGTGGAGACACCGATGGCGGCAGCGACGGGAGCACCGGAGGAACAACCTCGGCGTCGGATACGGACGCCAGCTCAGACGAAAGTTCGAGCACATCCGCCAACACGACGTCCTCGACGACCAGCGCCTCGACGACGGCCCCCGAACCCGACCCCACGAGCGTCGACGAGAGCAGCAGCGGCGGTGAGACCGATGGTGAGGCCATTGGGTTCTGCGTTGGACTGGATCCCAACGGCCACTTTGCCGAGGTTCTCTCTCGCGAAGATGCCCAGATCGACCTCAGCTGCAGCGACGACCCCGAACCTTGCGAGGGTGACATCTTCGGCACATGGACGTACGAGACGACCTGTGGACAAGAAGCCCTCGCTTCGATCTGGACCGGAATCTGCGACGGGGCGTCCGAGACCGTCATCTCGGCCACGGTCGAAGGGACGCTGACCCTCAACGACGACGACACCTATGAGCGCAGCGCCGTGGCGGTAACCGAGCGCCTGCTCATCATCGACGTGGAGAGTTGCCTCGGTGAGACGTGCGAAGGCTTCGAGTCCATACTCGAGAAGGAGGCAGGCACCCTCGCCGTCTGCGTCGATGGCAAGGGTGGATGCGAGTGCGTGATCGAGACCGTCGAAGACGAGACCTTCGATGGCCTCTACGAAAACGAGGGTGGCGAGCTTTCCTTCCAAGTCGGCGACGACGAAGTGACCGTGAGCGTGTGCGCCGAGGGCGACCGCATGCAGGCCTGGACCGAGCAATACGCGCTGACCTTCACCGACGAGCCATGCAGCGTCGACGCGGACTGTGAAGCCGCTCTGGGCGATGCTTACACGCTCTCGTTCTGTGAAGCCGTGGCCGAATAGCGCCTCACTCTCTTTCTCCGATCTGGCCGCCCCGCGATTCGCGAGGCGGCCGTCTTGCGTTTCACGCGCCTCCCCCTGAACCGCTCGCGGTTTCGCTCCGCAACGTCTCGGCATCTGTTTGCTGCGTGTTTTCTTCGGCCTGTGGCCCGGGTCACCCCCTCGTGGACCGCCGAATTCGGCAACTCGAGGGCCATCTACGGCCGGGGTACGCACTCTTGCGTAGGTTCGGCCGCGCGCGCTGTGCAGTGTGCTCGATTGTTGCCCGACCGGCCGCTGGCCATCTTGAGGTGGTGAAACGGATGCGCGCAGGGAGATGGATGACGCTGCTCCTGGTGTTCTCGGTCGGGTGCCACGACGACGGCGGCACCGCCTCGGGCAACGCCAAAGATGGGACGGACACCGACCATGACACCGAGGTCGAAACAGATGATGGTGATGATCCGGCCGGCTACGCGTCTCTCGACCCGGCGTTGCGCCTGGTCCGGATCTCGACCGCGCTCCGTGGCCGCCGGCCCTCGCTGGAGGAGCTCGACCGCGTCGAGGCCGATCCCGACGCGCTGCCGGAGATCGTCGACGGGTATCTCGACTCGGAGGGCTTTCGCGAGGTGATTCGCGATCTGCACAATGATTCGCTGTTCATGGAAGTCGAGATCTTCGAGTTCGAAGCCGTCGGGCCCCTCGAGGGGATCACCGGAGGCGCCATTGCCGAGTCGGTGATGCAGGGACCGCTGCGGCTCATCGAAGACGTGGTGATGAGCGACCGCCCGTACACCGACATCGTCACGGCAGGCTACTGGATGGTCGACGATGTCTCCTCGGAGGTGTGGGGCACCGCGTACGACGTCGACGGCCCAACGTGGCAGCGCGCGGCGTATCCCGACGATCGGCCAGCGGCCGGCATCCTAGCCGACAACGGCTTCTACATGCGGCACGACTCATGCGGGTTCAACTTCAACCGCGGTCGTGCCAACGAAGTGAGCACGGCCCTGCTCTGTCACGATTTCCTCGCCGCCGACGTCAACGTGGCCGGAAGCGTCGACCTCGCCGACCCCGAAGCGGTGGCGAACGCCGCCCGAACCGAGCCATCGTGCATCGGTTGCCATCAGAGCCTCGATCCCCTCGCAACGGTATTCAACCCGTTCCTGCAGACGTTCGTCCCCGACCCGCCCTACGACTACCCCCTCGACTCGATGTACGAGCCCGAGGCGATGGAGGAGTGGCCGATTTTCACCGGTCGCGCACCAGGGTACTACGGCCAGCCCGTAGACGACGTCGGCGAACTCGGTCGCGCCATCGCCGAAGACCCGCGCTTCTCGCTGTGCACCGCCACTCGCTTCTACAGCTATCTGGCTCAAGTACCGCTGGAGGCGGTGCCGGTGGAGACGGCATCGCATCTCCAGCGAGTCCTCGAAGACAGCGCCTTCGATGCCAAGGCGCTCGTCCGAGAAATCGTGCTCTCGGAGGAGTTCGGCCGCGGTTCGGCGAACGACGCCCTCGATGCCGAAGATCTCGTCGGGTACAAGCGCGCGCGTCCCTTCCAGGTCGGCAACCTCTATTCGCAGCTCACCGGATGGGAGTGGGTCATCGACACCGCGCAGCTCGAGGGCGGCGACGTCGGCGACAGGCTCTCGATCCCTCGCAATGCGCTCATCGGCTATGAAGTATTGGCGGGGGGCCATGACTCCTTCACGACCACCACGGCCTCGCGGACCGCCAACGTCACCACCGTACTGTTCATGCAGAAGATGGCCCGCGAATCGGCCAGTTTCGTGGTCGAACAGGACTTCGCACTGCCCGCAGGAGAGCGTCGACTGCTCACGCTCGTCGAGTCCGGAGACACCAAGCCCGCGTTGATTCGCGCACAACTCGTCCGCGTCTTCCGCCAGGTGTTCGGTGACTCCCTGACCACCGACGACCAGGCCGTCAGCGATGCGTTCGCCATCTTCGATGGGGTGCTCTCCCGCGGAGAGTCTCCCGAAACCGCGTGGAAGATCACCCTCGCGGCCCTCCTCCAAGACCCCGCCCTTCTCTACTACTAGCCCACGGAGCCCAACCCATGACCGCCATCAATCGTCGTCACTTCCTCGCCGGGCTCGGTGCTGCCTCGGGGGCCCTCACGCTGAGCACCATGTCACACGCCAACGAGACGAAGCGCCCTCATCGGCTGCTCATCGTCAACGTCGGTGGCGGCTGGGACATCAGCTACGCGCTCGATCCCAAGCCGCAGCTGCAAACCGTCGATACCCCCGAAGGCAGCGTCGAAGAGTTCGCGGGCATTCCGGTGCTGGTCCACGAGAGCCGCCCGTCGATTCGTAGCTTCTTCGAGGGCTACGGCGCATCCTCGGTCGTCATCAACGGCATCGACGTCAAATCGATCTCGCACATCACCTGCGCCGAGCGCATGTTCACCGGCTATACCGGCACCGCCCGGCCCGATGCCGGTGCGATGGTCGGGCACGAACTGGCGGCCGAATTGCCGATGCCCTACCTGGTGCTCGGTGGCGTGGCGTTCCCCGGCGACCTCTCGGTGAGCACCGGCCGGGTCGGAGACGTCAACCAGCTCTCGGGACTCTTGCCCGGGCGCGACTTCTTCGATCACGTGCCCGAGTTTCGGCACGGAGGTTTCGCCTCGAACGCCGACGACGACGCTCGGGTCCGGGCCTTTCTCGAGCGCCGCATCGAGCGGCATCGAGCCCAGCGCGGTGCCCAGGGTGCCAACCGCAGGCGCATCGACGACTTCGCGGCCTCCCTGAGCAAATCCGATGCGGTCCGCTCCCGCGCCGATCAGTTTGGCTCCTTCGGGTTCTCCTTTGCCATGGAACAGCAGGTCGACTTCGCCATCCGGGCTTTCCGAGAGGACCTGTCGTGGACCGCGACGGTGGACTCGGGCGTCGACTGGGATACCCACGGCTACAACGCCCTGCAGTCCGAGAACCACGAGGCCCTCTTCGCGGGTCTCGACTATTTGGCTGGGCAGCTTGCATCGACACCGGGGAGCTCGGGCTCGAGTCTGCTCGACGAGACCATCGTACTGGTCGCGTCGGAGATGTCGCGCACGCCCAAGCTCAACGCGGCCGAGGGCAAGGATCACTGGCCAGTCACCAGCGCCCTGATGTTCGGCGGCGCGGTCCGGGGGGGCCGGGTGCTTGGTACGACGAATGACCTGGTCGAGGCCTTTCCGGTGGACTTCGAGACCGGCTCTCCCGTCGATGTGGGGCTTCAGCTGGAGCCGCGCCACCTGTTGGCCGGGGTGCTCGAGGCTGCGGGCGCGGATCCTTCGCTCTACTTTGCTGACGTGGAGGTGTTTCGTGCGCCGTTCATCTAGCAGCCTGCTCTGCTGTCTCTTGACGTTCGGGTGCTCGGACGACGACAGATCGGGCGGTTACCCCGAAGCAGCGGCCGATACCGAAGACCTCATGGAAGAAGCTGAAGACGAGGCGTCCTCGGGCGGGGAGAGCGGTGCAGACGTAACGCCCCAGTCCGATCCCACCGAGCCGGGACCACTGTCCGAGCGGGACTGCCCCGAGAACAGCGTGCTCACCGCGGACAATTTCGGCATGCCGTTCATGCTGACCTGGTGTGCGGGCTGCCACAGCAGCCTGCTCCCGGCGGGCGAGCGTGCTCTCGCTCCGGTCGGCATCGACTTCGACACGCTCGAGGGCGTGCGAGCGCATCTAGACCGGGCCTACATCCGGACGGCCCAGGCAGGGGCGAGCATGCCGCCTGCGTCCGGACCCACGCTCGAGGACCGTCAGCAGCTCGCCGACTGGCTCGCCTGCGGGGCTCCGGAGTAGTCTGGCGGGGATGAGGCGCTTCGTATCGTGCGCGCTGATGATGATCGCCGTCGGCTCGGCCGGGGCCTGCATTCGGCCCGCCGCCTTCCCGTGTGAACGAGATGAACAGTGTGATGCCGGCTCGGGTGACGGGGTGTGCCAGCTCCCCGAGGGCTACTGCGCCTACGAGGACGCCGCATGCGAGGGAGGTTTTCGCTTCGAGTCACGTGCCCCGAACGGACTGGGCGGCGAATGCAGCGCGCCGTCGAGCGCCGACACGTCGAGTGGCACCAGCAATGACAGCGATGGTGAGAGCACCGGCGAAGCATCGTGCGGTGGTCCGTTCGAGTCGTGCTGCGACGAGAGCTGCAGCGGATCCTTGGTTTGCCTGGGCGTCAACTGCGGCTGCGGTTTCATCGCGACCGCCGGCGAACAACACACCTGCTTCGTGCACACCGACGGAACCACCGAGTGCTGGGGCAACAACGAGCGCGGCCAACTCGGGCGGACGACGACGGGGCTGAGGGACGCGCAACCAGCATTCGTCGAGGGCTTGCCCGCACCACTTGCCTTGAGTGATGCCGACGGAAGTGACCATACCTGCGTCGCCACGCTCAGCGGCCGCGTCTACTGCTGGGGGAGCAATGGCGAGGGTCAGGCCAATGCCGACTCTTTGGACGAGAGCGTCCCTCGAGCGCATTTGGTTGCAGACGAAACGACGTTCGTCGGTTGGGCGCCGCGATGGGTCGCGACCGGTTCGAGGCACACATGCGTCGCAGGTTTCGACGACGATGCAGAAGAGAGCCACGTCTTCTGCTGGGGAGACAACACCGGCGATCAGCTCGGCTGGTCCGGAGGGCAACCCGAAGAGGTCGATACGGCGGGTTGGCGCGGTGAGGTCGAGCAGCTCGAGGCGGGAGATTCCCACAGCTGCGTCCTCAGTGTCGAAACCACGGGTGCACATCATGTGTATTGCTGGGGTCTGGACGAGTTCGGTCAGCTCGGAGGCGGCGAAGGTGACCAATCAGGGCCCACGCCGGTCGAGGTCGAGCTCCCCGCGGACACCCGAATCCTCGAGCTCAGCGCCTCCGGTGCCCACACCTGCGCGATCGCTGATCAGGACGGTGTGCGCTCGATCGTCTGTTGGGGCAGCAACCTGCTCGGGCAGGCCGTTGCCGACGGCTCGACGATGGCCGCCGTTCCGACCCCCGTCGCCGGCTTACCCAAGAGCGGTTGGTTATCGGTCGCGGCCGGAGCCGACGCGACCTGCGCGACCTCGGAAGACGACGGCATGTGGTGCTGGGGCAGCAACCTGCTCGACAAGCTCTTGCCGGGGGACAACCCCGAGACACTTCCGCCAACGCGCATTCCGTTGCTCGACATCGGCACCGAGGCCGTCATCCCAGCGGTCGGCGAGTTCCACACCTGTGCCATCACCATCATGGGAGACATGCGGTGCTGGGGAGACGGCTCGTCGGGTCAGCTCGGCCCAGACGCTCCGTTCATTCCTCCCCCCGATGCCTCGCCGTACTGGACGATCACCCCGACCTGCGGTTGACCACGCAGCTACTCCAGCAGCCCATGCTCCGCCGCGTAGCGAGCCAGCGCAGCGCGGGAGGGCAGTTCCAGTCGGGCGTAGATGTTGCGCAGGTGGGTGCTCACGGTGCGCGGGCTGATGCCCAGGCGCTCCGCGATCTCGGCGCTCGTCAGGCCCTCAGCCACGAGACGAACGACGTCCCGCTCGCGTGGCCGAAGCACCGAAGGCTGCGGACCTTTTGGGGCCGTGCGCGCGGACGCAGCAATGTCGGCGCGCGTACGGTATGCGAACCGAAGCACCACGTCGGGACCGACCTGAATACGGTCGCCAGGACGCACGACAGCCACATCCACGGGCGCCCCGTTGAGATAGGTGCCGTTGGTCGACTGAAGGTCGAGCAGGTTGACGATGCCGTCCTCGTGCACGGCGATGCGGGCGTGCTGTCGCGAAACGCCGTGGTCGGGAAGGGTGAGCGAGCAGCCATCACCACGACCCAAGGAGGTCGAACCGACCAGCAGCGGCAGAATCCGGCCCCGCACGCTGCCCTCGAGTCCCTCGAGGCACGCCACTTCGTCTTCGCGGGGGCCCGTGGCCACGCGAACCCTGCGGTCAACGGTCGTGCGGTCGCCGGGCATTGGTAGACCCTACCTTCCTTCTCTCTGGAAGAGAATTCCGGTAGGGCCCCC
>CAYGTG010000226.1:0-9709 GCA_964352485.1 uncultured Nannocystaceae bacterium
CTCTTGGTCCTTGCGGGCCTATGGTTGCGCTCGGTGGGGCTCCCGACCTACTGGGCTGGGGGCGTCGCCGGGGGTGCGGTGGTCATCGCGCTGGGCGTTCGGGCCAAGCTCCGTGAGGGCCGCGGCGAGTCCAAGCCTGCCCCTCGAGACACGAGCAAGCCTGGCCAGCCGATCTATCGGCTGGTCCCCGCGTGGCCTCGCTACCTCTTCATGATGCAGCTCGCGGCGATCTACATCACCACGGGTGCGGTGAAGACGGGCAGCGTGTGGGAAGAGGGCGACGCGCTGTACTACGCGCTCAACATGGACCACTTCTACCGCGTCGAGTACTTCACGCAGTGGGCCAGCTCCATCTTCGGACTCAACCTGTTCCGCGTAAATACGTGGGTGACCCACTACTGGGAGCGGTTGTTCCCCCTGGTGCTGATCGGCGTCGGTCTAAAGTTCAACCTCGAGAACCGAGACGAGCCTTGGTTCAAGCGTCAAACCGTGCTGTGGCGACGGGTGCTGTCGTGGGCGTCGATGCTCGGCGTGTACCTGCTGGTCTATCGGATCGTCTTCATCGTCACGCCCTTCTGCACGCCGCTGCACAACGACCAGGTGCAGGACACGTCGCACAAGGCGGCGATGATCCACCTGTTCTTCGCAGGCATCATTCCCTTGTTCGCCTTGGGATGGATCGCGCTGGGGCGATGGCCGGTCACGTTGTTTCGTGGCGGCAAGAGCCTGGGCCCTGTGACCAAGAAGTTCGCCTGGGCCAAGCTTCCCGAGCTCCGGATCACCCAGGACACCCTGCGGTGGATGTTCCTCGGCCGCAGGGTCTGGCTGAGCATCGGCGTGATCTTCCACGGCACGCTCATCCTCTTCATGAACATCGGGATGTTCGCGCCCATCATGCTGATGTCCTACGCGAGCTACGTCCGAGGCGACGAGTGGGTGCGGCTCTTTCGGTGGTTCCGGGCGCATGCTCGGGGTCCGCTGCGTCGGCGCAAGCCAGGCGTCGATCGGTGGCTGGCCGATGCACAAGAGCCCTCGGACGTCTCGGTCAAAGGCCGAAGCGTGCCGGACGTGCTCGTGCTCGCGTTCGGCCTGGCCGGCGCGTGGCTGATCTGGAAGAAGGTCGAGAAGGTCGAGTGGGTGGGCACGGCGACCTACTGGTGGCTCGCCGCGATCGTGGTCGTCGCGCTGGCGTTCCGTTTTTGGCCCCCAAGCGCGAAGAGCCTCACCGGCCGTCGCAAGCCGGCGCTGGCGTACACCGCAGTGGGCCGGGCGCTCGCGCTGTTCGCGGTGGTCTGGCACGCGAGCGCCGTTGGCCTCCACCTCTTCCCCAGCTACCCCATCTTCTCCAAGTGGCGCTCTCCGGCCCGGACGCTGCACAAGAGCTGGCTCCGCGGAACCGGAACGACGCAGGGCTGGCGCATGTTTGCACCCAACCCCCCGCGCTCGAACACGTTCATGAAGACGGTGGTGGTCCTCGAGGACGGCGAGCGCTGGGACCTTCGCAACAACAGCTATCACTACGACGAGCCCGGCTCGACCGCGTCCAGGCCCAACCCATGGATCTGGAACGACCGCATGCGGAAGATGCAGCGGCGGATGGTCGGCAAGGGCAAGTGGTATCTGCGCTACTGGGCGGACTTCCACTGCCGGGAGTGGTTCCTCGAGCACGACGAGATGCCGGCGGAGATCGACGTTCGCAAGTACACCAACCGGATCCCAGGGCCCAAGGTCACCAGCTACTGGGTGCCCAAGAAGTTCAAGGGCAGGAAAGACCGAGGTTCAGGAGCGACCGTGGGCCAGCCCTACGACCCGCGAAAGCTCAAGACTCGCGAGTCGCCGGTGCAGACCCACAAGTGCAAGGAAAAGGAACTCCCGCTTGTCATGAAGGAGCGCTACGGTTTGCCGATCTCCGGAGAGGACGAGGCGAAGGCCGAGCGGGAAGAACAGCAGCGGGCTCGAAAGTTCAACTCGCGGAAGTCCTCCTGGGATCGCCGCAAAGACTGGGGCCGATGGTTCGAAGACGAGAAGAAAGCCCCGACGCGCAAGAGCAGCGCCGCCAAACGAACGGGTGCCAGCGCGGCGAGCTACTTCGAGCGCATGAAGGGCGCAGACGCTCCGCCCGACGAGGATGAGCAGGCGCCCGGCGACGACGGTGGCGTCGACGAAGACGAGGAGTGAGGAGGCCGCAGCCATGAGCGAGGACACCCGCACCAACCCAGCGCCCACCGGCCTGGCTCACGACCTCCTGCACGCTCCCGTGCCCGAGCCCGAACGGCCGCGGCCGTGGGCGTACCGGACCTGGGCGATGGTCCTGGTTTCGTTGTTCGTGGCCTACCACGCCACGATCTTGCTGGTGCACAACCTGCCCAACAAGGGGCTGTCCAAGGGCCTGCACAAGTGGTTCAACGACTCGCACGAGGTCGAGTTCTTGGGCAAGCCGCGCAAGCTCTCGTTCGACATGCGGACGTACATGCTCGCGACGGGCAACACCCAGAGCTGGGCGATGTTCGCTCCCAATCCGCACCGCTCGAACACCTTCATGAAGGTGATGGTCAAGGACAAGGACGGCGACATCTGGGACATGGCCCACGACATCTACGGCCGGAGGCGATACCCGTACTTGTTCTACGATCGCATGGGCAAGATCAACCGCCGCATCATCGAGCAGAAGGGCTATCGGCGGCACTACGCGGCGTGGGTTTGTCGAGAGTGGGAGCGGACCCACGGCGGCGAGCCAGCGATCGAGATCCAGTTCGTCAAGATGTGGACGCGGGTGCCCCCTCCCGAGAAGGCGATCGCGGATGCGGGCGGCAACCCGTTCAAGATGGGCTACGACCCCATGGAGCTGAAGCTCTTCCAGCGCGAGGAGGACGGGATTCGTTGCCGGACCACGCGTCATGGGCAGCTGCCCAACTACCTCCGTGAGCGCTACGGCCTGCCGCTGCTGGAAAACGAAGACAAGGTGTTCCGCCCGGTCATCCAGCGGACTTGGTGGGACAAAAAAGAGACGGCGGAGCGGTCGAAGAAATCCGAAGGATTGGCCGGCAAGCGCATGCGGTCCGGAGTGAAGACGGGGGTGGCAAAGTGACCGCGCTCGGCCTGCTGGCGATGTTCAAGGAGGATGAGGTCGACGTTTCGGCTCACCTCGAACAGGCCACGGATCTCGCGCTGTACGGCATTGGACTGGCGTTCGTGTTCTTCGCGCTGCGGCCAGAGCTGTGGCGCCGGTTGTGGTTCACGCGGGTCGACCCCAGACCCGTCGCGTTGATGCGCATCGCGTTCGGCCTGGTCGTGTTCGTCACGTTCTACGACCTGCTCTTCCCGATGAACCCGCTGGACTTCTCGGTCGCGAGGTTCTTGTTCACCGACGAGGGCCTGTGGCTCACGGACATGGCCCGCAAGAACTACGGCGGCGGCCTCCGCGACGTCTACGACCCTGAGCACGGGTTCCAGAGCTGGTCCGACCCGCTCAAGCTGCTGTGGGGCAAGTTCACCTTCCTGCACGTGCGCTCGGACCCGGCGTTCTCGATGACGTTGTACTACGTGATGCTCGGCTGCATCGTGTCGATGATCCTCGGCTTTCGGACCCGGCTGGTCACGATCGTCGCATTCATCCTGGTGGAGAGCTTCTACCGCTACAGCCCGATCTTCTACACCGGCGGGGACACCGTCGTTCGCGTGTTTTTGTTCCTGGGCATGTTCACCCGCTGGGGGGAGGCCTACTCGGTCGACAGCTGGCTGCGACGCAAGACCATCGTGCTGCGAGGCACGGAGGCCGAGTTCATGTCACCGGCCGGGCTGGGCGCAGGCGGCAAGCTGCTTCGCTTCTTCGCGCTGGGTTTCCTGGGGACCTGGCGCGCGGCCAAGGGGAAGGTGGCGACCTCCATCCCGCCGCTGCGCACGATTCCCGCCTGGCCTATCCGGCTGATGATGCTCCAGCTGAGCATCATCTACATGGCGACCGGCATCCTCAAGTCGGGCTCGACGTGGAAGGACGGCACGGCGCTGTACTTCGCCCTGAATCTCGATCACTTCTATCGCGTGCCAGCGACGGGACTGGTCACGTTCATGCACTGGATCTTGGTCCTGCCCAACACCGCGATCTTCGTGCGGTGGTGGGAGATGCTGTTTCCGGTGGTGGCGATCGGGGCGGCGCTCAACGCCTACGAGCGAGAGCGGGTCCGTGGCGAATGGCCCAAGGCTGCGCTGTGGCGCAAGCTTCTGAGCATCGGAGTGTTTCTGGCCGCGTGGGCCACGTTGGCCTGGGTGCTGGGCGCCGCGGGAATGTACTTCCTGCCCAAAGACATCCAGTCGCACGTCCACCCGGCGCATCGTCATGCTGTCTACGGCTGGGTGCTGATGGCGGTCCCGGTCGTTTGCATCGCGCTGTACTGGGTGCTGCGGTTGTTTGCACCCAAGGTGCTGTGGTTCATTCGAAGCTGGGTGCTCGGCAAGCGCTTTTGGCTGGTGTTCGGCTTTGCTCTGCACATCGGCATCGACGTGGGCATGAACGTCGGCACCTTCGCCGAGGTGATGATGAGCGTCTACGTTTGCTGGCTCAGCGGCCCCGAGGTGGAGACGTTTTGGACCTTCGTCTACAGCCGTCGATGCGCGCCAGGGGAGGGGGAGCGGCCCGTGCGGGACACCAAGTTCCTCACGCTGCTGCACCTGCTTCCCGACTGGTTCAAGTATCGGAAGCCGGGACCCAGGTACGTCGTACGCCACAACCCGGGCCAGACCAGCGTCTGCCGAGCCGCGCTGCTGCGCATGCTCGACCTGGGGGGCCGGCTGGACTTCGTGGAGGATGAGGATGTGTCCGAGCAGGCGCTGGTTGTGGAGCACGACGGGCAGCGGATCTCCGGCAGCAGGGCGGCGGCCGCGTTGACGAAGGTCCTGCCGATCTTCCTGTGGCTGCGACCGATTCGAAGAATCCCGGGGGCGGGAGCTCTCGCGAGACGTCTGATGAGTCAGCGCTGAGTGTCCGCCCTTCGCACATCGTTCGCGCTTGCAGCCTTCCTGGGACTGCCCTCGGCTGCCCTCGGTGCGCCCGACAACGGCTTCTCGATGTCGGACGACGCGGCGCTGATGGGCGGGGCAGTGGTGGCCAGTGGTCGCGACGTCGCGTCGTCCTGGTACAACCCCGCCCTGCTGACCCACAACGATCGGTTGCGGGCGGACGTGAGTGCGGCTGCATACGGAGTCCGATGGATCCGGGCGCGCCGGGGACTGCAGCTCCGGGATGAGAACGAGCAGCAGACCGAGGCCATCCGAAGCCGCGAGTTTCTCGTCGTTCCCACAGCGTTCGCGCTGGGAAGCGCAGTCTCCGAACGAGTCTCGGTAGGGTTCGGATTCTTCACCCCGCGTTTTGCCGAGCCGACGGTCATCGTGCGGGCGGGAGGGACCGCTTCGGATGCGTTTGCGGCCGAGCTCCGGCGCTCGGGGATTCAACGCCGCTACTACACGGGACCGATCTTTGGCTTCCGGGTCAACGAGGACTTGGACCTGGGGCTCGCGTTGTATGGCGTCTACGACAAGTCCGCGGCCTCTCAGCGCGTGTTCATCGAGCACGACTCCGAGGCCGGGAAATCCAGCATCCTCGACGACAGCGATACGACCGTGCGGAGCTACGGGGTCCAGGCGTCGGTCGGCCTGCGAGGCTGGCTTTCGGAGTGGGTCAGCGCCGGAGCCAGCCTACGCACGCCAACCGTTGTGATGTTTCAGCGGGTGGAGGGCAGCGGTGTCACCATCGAGTCGCAGACCGATCCCGACGGCGCGGCCACGACGATGTCCGACTTCGAGGGCTTCCCCGTCCAGCGCCGGCCGACGCGGATTTCGACCTGGTCGGTGGCCAGTGGTGTCTCGGTCGGGCGAAGGCGATGGCGGCTGGGCCTCGACGCCGAGGCATCACCGGCCAGCTACCGCAGCAACCCCACGATCGGTCGCGCCGCGCACTGGAACCTTCGTCTCGGGATTCGCTGGAGACTGAGCGACCGGTGGTCGGTCGGGGGCGGGCTGTTCACCGACCGCAACGACTCTCGAGCGACGTCGTTTGGAAGCGTTCGCATCAACCTCGTTGGAGCTGCGTTGGGCGTTCGGCTGCGGACCCCGGTCAAGCTGGACGACGACGAGCGCGTGACTCGCATCGCGTTTCAGACCACGGTTGGCGCCCGGTACTCGGTCGGTCGAGGCGAGGCGGGAGGGGTCGTGGCGGAGTACGGTGGCGCAGGAATCGCGCCCGACCGACTCGACTTCAGCCGAAGCGTCGATGCGACGATGCATCTGCTCACCGTGCACGTGGGCTCTGGACTCATCTTTTGAGTCACTTGCGCTCTGCGGTGGGTCCGGGCAGGCTCTGCGCCTGATGCGGGTCGAGCTCAGCGTGCACCCAGACCTGCTGCTCGACCCCGCTGGGCTGCTCGACGCGGCGATCTCCAAAGCGTCTGCTCGGCGTCGGTCGGTGGTGGGTCTCGACGTGGTTCGCAAGACGATCGATGCCCGCAAGGGCAGGGTCCGCGTCCACGTGGTGCTCGAGCTGCGGCTGAAGGGAGATGCTGTGGCGCCCTCGTCGTTCCTGCCGCCGGACCTGCCTGGGCTCACGGGTCCCCCGGAGGTAATCATCGTGGGTGCGGGTCCGGCGGGAATGTTTGCGGCGTGGGAGCTGGCCAAGCGGGGCATCCGAAGCGTGGTGCTGGAGCGCGGAAAGCAGGTTCGCGCCCGCCGGGTCGACCTGGCGGAGTTGATGCGGCGCGGCGTCCTGAACCCACAGAGCAACTACTGCTTTGGGGAGGGCGGGGCCGGTACCTTCAGCGATGGCAAGCTCTACACGCGCTCCAGCAAGCGCGGAGCGGTGCGCGGCGTGCTGGAGGCGTTCGTCGGCTATGGGGCGTCCGAGCAGATCATGGTCGATGCCCGGCCGCACATCGGCACCAACAAGCTTCCCGGCGTCGTCATGAAGATGCGGGAACACCTCGAGTCCGCCGGCGTGGTGTTCCAATTCGAGACGACGGTCGAAGCACTGGCCACGAAGGATGGCGCCGTCACGGGAGTGCGCTTGGCGGGGGGAGGGCTGATCTCGTCGCCGGCGGTCGTGCTCGCCGTGGGGCACTCGGCTCGCGATGTGTTTCGGTTTGCCGCCGCAGCAGGGGCAGCCCTCGAGGCCAAGTCCTTCGCACTCGGTCTGCGCGTCGAGCATTCACAGTCGTTCATCGACCGCGCTCAGTATGGTGACCTTGCAGGACACCCTGCGTTGGGGGCGGCGCCCTATCGTCTCGTCGAGCGCGTGGGTGAGCATGGTGTGTTCTCCTTCTGCATGTGCCCCGGCGGATTCATCGCCCCTGCAGCCACCGAGGCACGCGGGCAGGTGGTCAACGGCTGGAGTCCGTCCTCGCGCACCGGTGCGTTCGCCAATAGTGGTTTCGTGGCCGAGGTCGATGCGGCCGTGCTCGCGGCACACGGCCTGGACCCCTCCGATCCGTTCGCGGGCATCGAATTTCAGCGGGACCTCGAGCAGCGCGCCTACGAGGCCGGCGGGGGGGACTACGTGGCGCCCGCCGCGAGGCTGGACGATCTTGTCGCGGGCCGGCCATCGCGTGAGCTCCCTGAGTGCAGCTACCGCCGGGGCGTCCGAGCTGCCGACCTCCGCCCCATTCTTGCCGGGTTGGCCGAGCCGATCCGACAGGCGCTGCGCCAGGTCGACGCAAAGATCCCGGGGTTTGCGGGCCCGGGAGGTCTCGCGGTAGCGGTCGAATCTCGAACCAGCTGCCCGATTCGCACCGTCCGAGATCCTCAGAGGCTGGTCTCTCCCACGCTCGCGGGTCTGTATCCCTGCGGTGAGGGAGCGGGGTTTGCGGGGGGGATCATGAGCGCCGCCCTCGATGGTGTTCGCGTCGCGGTGGCAATCGCTGACCGAGACGGATGACGGGGGCAGTCACTTTCTCCATGCCGCGCACGCGAAGTCGTGCGAGCGTGCGGCATGCGTTTTGTGCGGCGAACCTCTCCTTGGGCTGCGTCCTTCATCGTGAGTGCGGTGCTCTCGTTGGGCTGTGCGAGCAGTGATACTTCGCTCGATGGGGAGCCCATCGGATCCAGCGGCGAAGTCGACGACGACGGTTCCGGCTCCACGAGCGCCGATCCGACCGCCGGAACGTTCCCGACCGACCCGACCGCCGACCCGACCGCCGACCCGACCGCCGACCCGACCGTAGGCGACGAAACCGGAGGATGCGGTGGCTGCCTCGATGAGGCGGGCGCGTGCCAGCGGGGCACCGCCGACGATGCGTGCGGCGCTCTGGGAGAGCGCTGTGCTCCTTGTGGAGGGGCGAGCGTGTGTGACGAAGGTGCGTGCGTCGAGCCGCCCGCGTGCAGCCCAGACAACTGCGATGGATGCTGTGACGGTGATGCCTGCGTTGGCGGAGACGCAGATGATGCGTGCGGTGCGGGGGGCGGTCAGTGCAGTTCCTGCCCTCAGGGGGCCACCTGCGAGGGCGGCATCTGTGACCTTCCGTGCGAAGACTCCTGCGACGGATGCTGCGACGGCGAGACCTGCATCGAAGCCGTCGACCAGTCGGCCAGCGAGTGTGGAGTCCAGGGCGCGTCGTGCCAAGGATGCGAGGACGGCTTCGAATGCAGCGAGGGCGAGTGCATCTCGACCGCATGTGCGAGTAGCTGCGACGGCTGCTGCGACGGAGACACATGCCTCGATGGAGATGTCGCCAGCGATTGTGGCGCGGGTGGTGCGACCTGCGAGAGCTGCGGCGCGAACCTCACGTGCGGCGACGCTGGGTGCGAGCCAGACCCGATGGCGCTTTGGGACATCACCGCGTTGGACGGCACCGTGGCTCTGACGGATCCCGACGGCGACGCGTGGGACTCGTTCAACGGGCTGCCCGAGCCCTACGTCGCCATGGAGGTGGTCGGGAGCTCCGGTGAGACGGAGGCGATCGACGACACCGTGTTCCCGGTCTGGAACGAGGTCGTGCTCGTTGGGGTGAACTCGGTTCAGCTCGAGGGAGGCCTGGAGGTCTCCGTGTACGACTCCGATCTCGCCCTCGACGACTTGATCGGAACGTGCGTCGTCGACGAGATCAGCTACAACGCGGAGGTGACGTGGACCTGCTCGACCGAAGAGGACTACGAGCTGTGGACGGTCACCGCCACGATCACGCCCAGCGCGGGCTGAGTCAGCCCTCGTAGCCGACGCGGCGCTCGATCATCGCTTCGACGTCGCCGGGCAGGGCCGGGACCAGGCCCTCTTGGGGCGAGGCGGGCTCGGCCATCGACTTCGCCGAGCCGCCCGCGAGCTGCTCGATCACGCCCAGGGTGAGCCCCGCGACCTTGTCCAACCCGGCAGGATCGATGCCCGCGGCCTCGTCTCCGGGTGCGTGATAGTCCGCGTGCACGCCGGTGAACATGAAGATCACGGGCATGCCGAGCTTGTAGAACGCCGCGTGATCGCTTCGTGTGGTGACCGACCTGTCGAAGGTGATCGGCATGCCCTCCCAGCCCGCGGTCTCGAACAAGGACATCCACTGCGGGCTGGAACCGACGCCGCCGACCAGCAGCCCTGGGTCGGGCCGGAGCCGGCCGACCATGTCGATGTTGATCATCGCGACGGGGGTCCCATCTTTCCAGGGCGCAGCGCCGGGCGGGTTGGCTGACAGCGCGCGGGAGCCCAACAGCCCGAGCTCTTCCCCGGCAAAAAGGGCGAGCA
>CAYGTG010000227.1:0-9678 GCA_964352485.1 uncultured Nannocystaceae bacterium
CGTCGTATCCGCCGGTCGAGTCGTCGTCGCCATCTCCAGTCCCGCCGCTGATTCCCGTCAGCCCGGTCTGCGTGAACGTATCCATCTCGCGGGCGCCTTCGTCGCTGCAGCCCAACAACGCCACAAGCAGCACCAAACCCGCGTTTTGTGTTTTCCCCATGATCCCCACCCGACGATGAGGTGCGATGTGGGGGGATGAAGGTTCCCGGCCTCTCGACAATTGGGTGCGAAGCCGGGCTACACGCCCACATCATGCGATCTGAGCCAATTCCTGGTACACGAGGCCATGACGCTCGAGCTGTCGAACCAGGTGCACATCATCACCGGCGCAAGCCGTGGAATTGGCCTGGCGACGGCGAAATTGATCGCCCAAGCCGGCGGGCTTCCCGTGATGATCGCGCGCTCGCCCGAACAGGTTGGCGCGGAGGCGGAGTCCCTGCGATCCGAGGGATTGAAGGCCGAGGCCTATCCGCTGGACATCACCGACGCCGATGCGTGCAAGGCCATGGTCCGCCACGTGCGCAACACCCACAAGCGGATCGACGGGCTGGTCAACAACGCCGGCACCAACCTGGTGGCGAACCTCCTGATGTGCAAGGAGTCGACCTGGCAGCCCGTGTTCGACGTCAACGTGTTTGCGGTCATTCGGCTCACGCAGCTGTGCCTCAAGCCGATGGTCGCGGCCAAGTACGGGCGTATCGTCAACGTCTCCTCGGTCGCGGCCAAGCTGGGCGCGCCCTACAACACCCTGTACTCCGCATCGAAGGCCGCCGTGGATGGGTTCACACGCTCGCTCGCCATCGAGGTCGCCAAGCTCGGCATCACGGTCAACGCGGTCGCCCCTTCGCAGGTCAACACCCAGTTGATGCGTGACGGCATGGCGGTCCGCGGCAAGATGGCTGGCCGCGACGCGGACGCGGTCATCGCAGGAATCGCCGAAGGCAACCCGATGGGGCGCATCCTGGAGCCGCAGGAGGTTGCCGGGACCATCGTTCACCTGCTCTCACCGGACTCGGGTTCGATCACGGGACAATCCTGGAACGTGTGCGGCGGCGTCGCCCTGGGTCTGTAATGCAGCTCGCCGCCAGCACGCCACAGGAGCTCGTACGCGTCACGAGCACCGACGGATATTCGCTCACCTACCGCGCCTGGCGTCCGCCATCCGCGGCACGCGCATCGATCGTCTTGTTCAACGGGATCATGAGCCACTCGGGGTGGTTCTTCCCGATCGTCGATGCTCTCGTAGACGCCGGGTTCGCCGTGATCGGTGCGGATCGCCGGGGTTCGGGACTCAACGAGGAAGCGCGGGGAGACGCGCCTTCGGCCAAGGCCATCATCGACGATGCGCTCACGATCATCGAGCACGCGGTCGCAGCGGACTCGCCCATGATCCTCGCCGGCTGGTGCTGGGGCTCGATCCTCGCGCTCAACCTGGTCCGGCCCCTTGGGGACCGGGTCCAAGGCCTGGCGTTGCTGACTCCGGGCCTATTTCCAACCGCCGAGGTTGTGCAGGCGAGCGCAGCCTCGCAGGCAGCGGCATCGGATGCAGCGCAGGACGAGCCCGCGGTCCAGACCCCGATCGCCGAGACCATGTTCACCAAGGGCCCGTACCTCGACGCGTTCGTTCGCGCCGATCCACACAAGCTGCTTCGGCTCACCCCGCGCTTCTTTGCGCACACGAAAAAACTCGGCATGGGTGCCTCCATGGCCCTGCGCAAGCTTTCGCTGCCGACACTCTTGCTGCTTGCGGACGATGACGAAGCCACCGATAACGCAGAAGCCATCGCCGGCATGGCGAAGGCCTCGGGCGCCACGGTCACGACACGAACCGCCCCCGGCGCACACGGCATGCAGTTTGACGCGCCGCAGGCGGTGACCGAAGCAATTGTGGCGTTCTCGAACGATCTGGCCTAGCGGGATGAGCTCGGCAGCCGCAGGCCAGCCGCGCGTCAGCCCCACGGCATGATGCGGACGTCGCCTGGAGCGTCGGTCCACCCGATCTCCTCGTTGATCCACTTTTTCGCCTGCACCAGCTTGCCCTCCTTGTGGGTGGAGAACACGTTGGTCATCCAGTTCGCGTCGTCGCGCTCCGGATAGTCGCTGCGGTAGTGCGACCCACGGCTCTCTTTGCGCATGTCGGCCGCACCGATGATCGCCTCGGCGACGTCGAGCAGGTTGCGGTGCTCGAACGCCAGCGCGAGGTCGAGCCCTTCGGCCAGCGCCAGGTCGGTGGCCAGGCGCTCGCGCTCGTCGTTCACGAATTGGAGTGCCCGTGCGAGCCCCTCGGCGTCCTTCTCGACCAGCAGCTCGCTCCACATCGTGCGCTGCAGCGCCGGCTTGAGATCTTGCGGCCGCTTGGTGCCCTTGGTCTCGCGCATCTTCCGGACCGGTGCCTCGATCAGATGCTCCAGCAGTGAAGCCGTGACCGAGCCCGCATCGGGACGTTGCTTGGATGCCTCGGCAGCAGCGGCGCCCGCACGCCAGCCGAACACCTGCGATCCGCCGAGCATCGTACCGCCGAGGCGGTCGGCGCCCTGCCAGCCCATCGTTTCACCGATGGCGAACAGCCCCTCGACCGTAGACGAGTGGCACTGCTCATTGACCCGAACGCCGCCATTGGACGTGTGGTGAAACATCTGTACCTGCACCAAGTCCTTCTTGATGTCGATGCCCAGCTCGCGCATGAACTTGTCGAAGACCTCGGGCTGAAAGCCCCGCTCGCCCTGAGAGAGATCCAGAAACACGCCGTCGTTCGGGGTTCCGTTGCCCGCGAGCACTTCGTTGTGCATGGCCCGGTCGAGGTGGATGCCCGTGTCGCGGCAAGACGCAGGCCAGTGGTAGGCCTTGTCTTTGGAGACCTGCTCGAGCGTGACGCCCTCGGGCAGGTACTTCTCGATGAAGGACTCGCCGTGGCCGTTGTACATGCGGAATGGCTCTTCCATCTCGTACAGCATCACCATGGCCTGCACCGGATAGACCGACGCCATGCCCTGCTGCATGAACTCCATGTTGAACAGCTCGGCACCGCCACGCATCGCCATCGCGTAGCCATCGCCGGTGTTGCCCGGAGGGTTGAACGAGTACTGGAACAGCTGCCCGACGCCGCCGGTGGCCAGGATGACGGCGCCGGCGTGGATGACGAACGCCTCGCCGTCATCACGCACACCGACCACCCCTTGCACCCGGCCGTCCTGCACGATCAGATCGACCACGTTGGCGCCCTCGAGCACCTCGGTGCCGGTCCCTTCGATGACCGCTTTTTGGATCTGGACGATGTTGTTGGTGCCCTTGGTCTTCTCGTTCGCAGGCATCGTCGCGAGCATCTTGCTCTCGAACTCCATCCCCATCTTGCGCAACCGTTTGGTCGCCTCGGAGACCTCGTCCACGAAGACCTGACACAGCCCGGGGTCGCTCGTGCCAAGTCCCATCTGAACCATGTCCGCGTGGACCAACTCGGGCGGGTTGAAAAAGCCACCCTTGGGCCCGACCGTTCGGATCGTCCAGAAGTCGGCCATGGGGTTGGACGTGGCACCGGCGCCTCGTTTGCCAGGCACGCCGAAGCGGCCTTTGACCGCCATCATCGTGCGCGCGCCACCTTGGTGAGCGCTGATCGTAGAAGCTGTAGCGGCACCGCCACCGCCGACGACGAGAACATCGGTTTCGTAGGTCTGCATGTAGAGCCTGGCGACGTTTTACAACGCCGGGGACACTACGATGTCATCGATCAGCAGGTCGGGAGCAACGGGGCCGTTGAAGTCCTCACTGACCCACGCATCGATCGCCATCCGGCCGGCTGTGCTTTGCAGGTTGAAGGCGCTGTCGGTGCTCTCCACCATCCAATCCACCGGTTCGGGCTCGCCAACCGGCCAGATCTTGGCCTGAAGC
Organism: uncultured Nannocystaceae bacterium; assembly: GCA_964352485.1. Classification (GTDB taxonomy): domain Bacteria; phylum Myxococcota_A; class Polyangia; order Nannocystales; family Nannocystaceae; genus CAJXVA01. The sequence goes on from CAYGTG010000227.1 coordinate 3,886, forward strand.
AGGGATGTGCCCGGGTCCAGCTGGGTGACCCGATAGCGCATGCGATACTCCACATCGACCTCGATGGTCGCCGGCTGGTGCGCGAGCTGCTGCTCGGTTCCGCCGACTTCGCGCCACACCCCAATGCCGTGGGGGTTTCGGAAGGCCTCCGCGAAGGCGGAGTAGCCGCGCCCAGGCGGCACCGTGTCCATGAGGTAGCCCCCGTTGTGTCGGGTGTACAGCCCAACCCCCTGGGCCTCGACCGCCGTGAACATGAACGTGAGTGAAATGTCGGGCTCGGCGCACGGAAGCGCTCGAACCATGCGGGCGAGGGAGTAGTCCGTGAGCACGGGGCGAAGTCGGCCCCAACCGCCTTCGATATCCGCCAGACCGACGCCCCCGACTGCCCCCCAACCCGCAGGCCACGGTGAACCGTCGGCATAGCCCTCGAAGTCCTCGCTATACGTGCACGGATCGTCATCTCCGCCGGTCGAAGACTCTCCACCAGTTGGAGGCTCTGCGCCGGTCGAAGGCTCTCCGGTTGTCGTGTCGTCCGTCGACCCGCTCGTGGTCGTGTCACCGCTCGACGCTCCACCCATTGAACCCGCAGGCGAGGTCTCCATCGAGTTCCCACCCGAGGTGTCGCTCGTCCCGCGAGTTGCCGGAACTCCCGTGGTCGTCGCGTCGCCGGTGATCGTACTGCCTTCGTCGATCGTATCGCGCGTCGCGGTCCCCTCGCCGGGCGCCTCATCGTCGCTCGTCGATGAAGGGCTGCGTCCGGTCGTGCTCTCGACGTCGGCGCCGCCATCGGTGGCGGCTCCCGAGGGTGTCGCCGTGGAGGTGGACGCCTCCGCGTCCGTCGATCCCGAGCCGGCGTCCACTCGGGCGGTGGCCGCATCTGCGTCGCAGCCAGCCGCAAGTACCGCGAGGAGCAACGGGCCGCACCGCGCCGTGAACCGGACGTCCCAATCCATGGGACGATTGTAGCCGATCCTCATGCGACGAAATCGGGGCGACGTGACCCGCGGCCAGCCCAAGATCGTCGCATTTTGAGTCACTCCGCGGCTGCAGCCGTCGACACGATGTCATCGAACAACAAGTCGGCAGCCTCGTTGCCCCCCGCGGCTTCGCGTGCCCAGGCGTCGACAGCCAGCGCACCGCTGACCCCCTGAAGCGAGGCGGTGTCATCCGTCCGCTCCACCGTCCAGGCATCAGGCTCGGTTTCTGCCAGCGGCCAGATCTTCCCTTGGAGCAGGCTCTCAGCATCGTCGAGCTGCGTCAGGCGAAAGCGCATCCGATATTCGACGTTCGCTTGGATCTCGAACCCTTCGGTGCCGCCGATCCGCTGCTCGCGTCCCTCGACCTCTCGCCAGGCGCCGATGCCTGCCGGGTCGCGGAAGGACTCGGCGAACGCGGCGTAGCCTTCGCCAAAGGGATCGGTCTCGCGCAGGTGACCACCGTTGTGGCGGGCGTAGAGGCCCACGCCTTGCGTATTCTGATCGGTAAACATGAACGTCAGCGAAGTGTCGATCTCGGGACAGTCGATGAACGTCACCATCCGCGCGAGCGAGTAGTCGCTGAGCTCCGGTCGAAGACGACCCCACCCGTCCTGCACGTCGGCCAAGGCAACACCACCGACGGCCACCCATGCGGACGGCCATGGCTCGCCGTTGGCCACACCCTCGAAGTCCTCGGAGAAGTCGCAGTCGGAGGCTCCCGCGGTGGGATCGTCGGTGGGATCGTCGGTGGGATCGTCGGTGGGATCGTCGGTCGGGTCGGTGGTTTCATCGACCGAGGAGCCGCCTGTGGAAGCCTCGTCGTTCGTGGTGCTGGACGGGTTCGTGCTTTCGGTCGACCCGCTGGTCGTGCTCGACTCCGAGCTGGTCCCCGCGTCGGGACCGCCGTCGGTGTCGTCATCGGCGGAGTCGGGGTCTCCACACCCCACAATCAACATCACGGCCAGACAGGGCGGCGCGTAGCGCTGCATCAAATCCATGCAACCGAGGGTACCTCATGGCTCCCCCGGAGCGACGACCCCGCTATTTCACGCCCGAAACAGGGCGCGGGCGTGATCTCCGCCGGGCCTCGGCCCGCGTAGAGGGCACCGGCCATACAAGCTACGCGTAACTTCCCGACTCCCGCGTACGCTCCGGGGGCATGGCACGCGCAACCTGGAACGGAACCCTGCTGGCCGAGAGCGACGCGACAGTCGTCGTCGAGGGCAATCACTACTTCCCCGCCGACTCGCTGAAGCAGGAGCACTTCAAGGCTTCGAACCACAGCAGCCACTGCCCGTGGAAAGGTGACGCCAGCTACTACAATCTCCAGGTCGCCGACCAAGTCAACGAGAACGCCGCCTGGACCTACCGGGAGCCGAAGTCCGGCGCCAGCGAGATCAAGGACCACGTCGCATTCTGGAAGGGCGTAAAGGTCGAGGCCTGAGCGGGCCCGTACGACTGCTTCCGCAGCGGCCGCTCCCCGAGCACCCGCCGTATCAGCCGGGGCGTGGCGTGCGCCCGGAGTCGATGGAATTCGAGGCCTCGGCCGCCCAGGACATCGTCGCGGCAGGTATCGACCTGTTTCACGCCGGCTACTTCTGGGAGGCTCACGAAGCTTGGGAGCACGCTTGGCATGCGGCTGACGATGGCTCGTCTATGGAGTCCGTGGTTCGAGCGCTCATCCGATTGACCGCGGCCCACGTGAAGCGGCGGCAAGGCACCGAACGAGGCGTCGCCAGTCATCGACGCGGGGCCCTGAGTCACCTCGAAGGGGTCCCGGACGCCGTCGACGATGGACCGCTGCGGATCGACGTCGCGTCGCTGCGCCGGTCGATCCTGCGCGACGAGCTCCCGCGCGTGCTCCCGATCGACCGTCGCTGAGGACGGGAGCGCATCCGAGTCCAGCTCCGCGCGATTCAGGACCCGGGGCCGGACATCTCGGAGATGGACGCCTTCGCCCGGTCCGACTACCGTGACCGAGATGTCGAAGCGCAGCTGTGTTTGGGCGATGGTCTTGGTGCTGGGTTGCAGTGACGATGGCGTTCCCGCCGATACCGACAGTCCGGTGTCTGCCAGCGGAGCCAGCTCGACCCCCACCTCGGATACCGCCTCTGGAGGAAGCACCGGGGGTGATCCCACCGACGCGACCAGTCCAACCGGCCCGCCCGCGACGTCATCCGCGACCGATCCGACGCTCGGTGGTTCGACCGGCTTCGACCCCTCCGGCGACAGCTCCACCGGAGGCGGTCAGCCGCCGGGTGAACCACGCATCTACGTCGCCGGTGGCAATGCCGTGAGCGTATGGGACGTCGATGACGCGGGTGGGCTCACCGAGGTTCAGCGGGCGGACCAGGGCACAAACGTCGGTCCGCTGGCGCACTACGACGCTGCGTTTCTGTACGCGGCTCGAACGGGCGAGCAATCCGTGGCCGCGCTGTCGATCGACCCCATCACCGGAGCACTCACCGAGCTTGGTGTCACCGCGGTGGGACACACCCCGGTCTACCTGAGCGTCGACGCCACGGGGAGCTGGCTGCTGAGCGCCGACTTCGGGGCAGACCTGGTCGAGGTTCGGCCCCTCGAAGCAGACGGCACGGTGGGCGACACCCCGTCGCAATCGATGACGGTCCAGTCTCGGCCCCACGCGATCGAGTTTGACCCTGCCGGCACCCACGTCTTCGTGCCGCACCGCGACAGCAACCTGATTGAGCAATACACGTTCGACGACACCACCGGAACTCTCAGCGCGAACGATCCTCCAAGCGTGGCTGCACCCAAAGGCGTCGGACCTCGCCACATCGCCTTCGCGCCGGATGCGAGCTACGCCTACGTCGTGAACGAGTTCGCCAGCTCGGTGACCGCCTACGCCTACGACGCGGCCTCCGGCATCCTGACCCAAGGGGACACAGTCTCGGCACTACCCCCCGGCTTCATGGGCGACAACACAGGCGCCGACATCCACGTCTCCATCGATGGCGCGTATGTCTACGCGTCCATGCGAGGCGACGACTCCCTCGCCGTGTTTGCGGCAGGCGGCGACGGCAGCCTCACCTATCAGACCAACGTCCCCACGGAGCCTCGCCCCCGCGACTTCGGGCTCGACCCGTTTGGCAACTTCTTGTACGCAGCCGGTCAGGACAGCGGGTTGCTTGCGGGCTACACCATCGAAGCGGACGGCAACCTCACCGCAGGGGCGACCTACGACGTCGGTGCCAACGCACAGTGGGTGCTCGGGGTCGAGCTTCCTGCTGCGCGCTGAATCGGCAGGCGACTTCAACGCCTACAATCGAGCCGACCATGAGCCTGCGCAACTGGTACGCCGAGCGCGTCTTCCCGTGGATCGTCGAGCGGGTTGGCGGACCGCAGTCCCATGCGCTGCGAGCTCGGTGTGTCGCCGGTGCGCAGGGAGACGTGCTGGAGATCGGGCTGGGAACGGGCCAGTCGCTCCACAGCTACGGGCCGGGCGTTCGACGACTTGCGGTCGTGGAGCCTTCAACGGGAATGCACGCTCTCGCCCGCCAACGCCTGGAGGCATGCAGGTTCGAGACCGAGGTCCATCAGCTTGGCGCGGAAGCCCTGCCCTTCGACGACGGCACATTCGACTCCGTCGTGTGCACGTGGACGCTGTGCAGCGTTCAGGATCCGAACACGGTGCTCTCGGAGGTCCATCGAGTGCTCAAGCCCGCGGGGCGGTTCCACTTTCTCGAGCACGTCCGCAGCGACAAGCCCGGCATCCTCGCTTGGCAGAAGCGCATCGATCCCCTTCAACGCGTGTTCGCCTGCGGCTGTACGCTCACCCGGGACACACAGACCTTGATCCGAGCGGCAAGCTTCGAACTCGACCACCTCGAGGCTATCGACTGCCCCGACATGCCGCCGCCGCACCCCAAGCTCTACCCGCTCATTCTCGGCATCGGGCGCAAGTGTTGAGCGGCCTCTGATCTCGCCATGATGGAGCGCATGGACGATGGCGGGTGTACGATCACGTGTGGGGCTCGCGCATTGAGTAGGCCGCATGCCGCAGCGCACGCATCCACGCCAGAGCAAGCCTCCGCGGCTGTCAGCGGCAACCTGATTCGCGAGTTGGAACCTTCCCTGCAATGATCGACACTTGTAGGATCTACGGGAGAGTCGCGATGGTTCGTTCGAAAATCACCGAGTTGGGTCTGTTGGTCGTCGCGGCGAGTTTCGGCTGTGCGGACGAAGACCAGGGCCGAGCCAGCAGCGGGGGCGTGCCCACTGGAATCACGATCGGTGGTTCAGCAACCGCGACCGCGACAGATGGGCCGGAGTCAGGCAGCACCGCGAACGTCTCCACAGACAGCGGCGACACCCTCGACACCGAAGCCGGTGCCACCGGTGATGATCCGAAGTTTGATCTCGGCATGGCCCCCGACATCAACCAAGGCGAGTCGGACGAGTGCACCAAGGTCGATATCTTGTTCGCCATCGACAACTCCGGGTCGATGGGCGGCGAGCAATCCAACCTGATCGCCGCCTTTCCCGGCTTCGTCACCGGGATCCAAGAAGCGCTGCAGTTCGCGGAGAGCTACCACATCGGAGTGGTCACCTCGGACAGCTACGATTCCAATGAGAACGGCTGCCGGGGCGTCGGAGACCTCGTCACCCAAACCGGTGGCTCCGACTCGAGCAACGCCGCATGTGGGCCCTACACCAGTGGCTTTCGGTGGTTCGACAACACCGAGCCGGATCTCGCCGCGACGTTTGCATGTGCCGCCCAGGTCGGCACGGACGGCAGCGGAGACGAGGAGCAAGTCCACGGCGTGCTGCGGGCCACCGCCGCCGGCGGGGGCAT
>CAYGTG010000228.1:0-9646 GCA_964352485.1 uncultured Nannocystaceae bacterium
CCCGATGGCTTCGAGCACCCGCATCATCACGGAGCTGGCCAGCCCGAGGAACCGCATGCTGAGCCGGCTGGACTTGGCCAGGAACTTGGCCGCGGGGTTGTTGAGCAGCTCGCCGATTCGCGCCGGCGCCTCGAGGAAATCGATCGCGTTGGCGGTGGGCGGCGTGTCGAGCACGATGAGGTCGTACTTTCCCTCGGAGACCAGCATGTGGACCCGAGCGATCGCCGCGTACTCGAGCGCCCCGCCGAGGTATTGGACCGTCGCCTGGTAGATGCGATTGCCCAACATCTTCTGCGCGGCCTCGTCGCTCTTGGAGTATCCGCGCACGATGCTGTCGAAGACCGCGCGGGTGTCGAGCAGCAGAGCGTCGAGCGGTTCGCCCAGCGCCTTGCTGCCCTCGACCGTGACGATCTCGGCCACGTTTCGATCGGCGAGCCCCAACGCCTGCGCCAAGCGGCGTGAGGGATCGATGGTGACGACGATGACCTTTCGGCCCGAAGCCGCGGCGGAGAGCCCCAGCGCCGCCGCAACGGTCGTCTTGCCCACGCCACCAGGCCCAACGGTCAGCAAAACCTTGCGATCGGCGGGAAACGTGAGCCGCGGGTCTTCACCGCGCATGGACGAGGAGGTTGGCATCGACTAGGTTTGCGCTCCGTGAGCCGCCCGGAACGATTTCGTGTTGAGGTGGGGGAGCAGTCCGTCGAGGTCGAGCTTCTGCCGGCCGAGAATGGAACGACAACGGCCGTGGTCGGGGGCGCTACGTACACCGTCCACGCCGCGCCGGATGGTTCGTGGAGCGTTCGGCCCGAGGGCGGCACGACGCAAGAGCGGGTCTGGCTGGACCGAGGACCCGGCCGTCCCAGCTACGCCGCGGCCGGTGGCGACACCGCGCCGGTCTCGGTGCAGACCGCGGCCGAGGCTGCGCTCGCGGCCGCACTCGAGGAAGCCAGCGGCGGTGCCGGGGGAGGGGGGACGCTCAAGGCCCCGATGCCCGGTCGGATCGTCAAAGCCCTGGTCGCCGAGGGAGACGAAGTCGAGGCCGGTCAACCCATCATCATCGTCGAAGCGATGAAGATGGAGAACGAGGTTTTGGCCGAGGGCCCTGGGATCGTCCGAAGCATCCTGGTGTCTGCCGGAGACACCGTGGACGCGGGCGCGGTGCTGGTCGAGATTCAGGCTCACGACGCCTGACCTCCTGGTTCGCCCAGCGCGACCAAGAGCCCCTGCATCGCCTCGAGATTTGCGAGCCCGCGCCAGCACCACGGAAGCGTGGTCCAGGCCCGGGCTCCGCATCCACGCGCCGCTGCGCTGCGACTCCATTCGTCCACCTCCTGGGCCTGCGTTCGGCCTACCTCGCCGATGCGCGCCACGTGGGTCGCCAGCGCGGTCGCCAGGCCACCAGCATCATGGGTCGGCGTGGGGAGCGCGGGCGCGTCGCTGGGCCACAGTCCGTTGACCGCCAGCGCAGCGATGTGCATCCGCACCTTGGAGCGCAGCAAGCCGCCAAGCTCGCCGAGCTCGGTGAGCGGCCAAGCCTCGGGCAAGCCGACGAGCACAGCTTGGGTCGTCTCAGGATCCTCGAGGGCCGCCTGCATGAGCCGGGCCTCCGAGGTGAGAGGGCCGCTGGGAACGGTCTCGAGGATCGCCTGCGGCACCCCGAGCGTGTAGACGAGGTGCCCCGTTGCGGGGCCATCGAAGATCACGCAGTCGTAGTCGCCGCCGCGCGTCGCCTCATGCCAGGCCTTGCCCAGCACCGAGAAGTGGTCGAGACCGGGGATCGCTCGCATCAAGCGACGCACCACGGAGTTGTCGAAGACCGCCGAGGACACCCGCTGGGAGTGGATGACCATGCCGCCGTACTCCCGAATGCAGGTCTGCGCCACGAGCCGCTGGATCCACAGCGACGGCCCAACCTTCTGCGCGGCGTCGGAGAGTTCGGATGCGCCCAGCATCCAGGCCAGCCGATCATCGTGGCCGGTCGTCGCGACGAGGACCCGTCGTCCCCGAGTCGCCAGCGCGAGCCCCAGCAATGCAGAGAGCGTCGTCCGACCGACGCCTCCCTTGCCGCTGACGACGATGAGCCTGCGTTGACTCAGATCATCGAAAATCGCGGATGCGCTGCGCTTCTCGAGCGCGGGCGGTTGCCCGGCCATGCGGACGGAGCCTGGCATAGGCGATGGCGACAGGCCATAGTCTGCGTTCTAGAAATCCCGTAGACTCCGGGCCCGCTCCGCGCGGGAAGCGCAGTCCAACCGGAAAGCAAGTCCCGTGGCGGTCGAGATTCACAGCAAATCAGCCATCGAGAAGATGCGAGCCACCTGCCGGCTTGCAGCCTCGGTCCTCGAGTTCATCGAGCCCCACGTCAAGGCCGGCGTCACGACACAGAAGCTCGACGAGCTTTGTCATGACTACATCCTCGAACACGACGCCATCCCGGCGCCGCTGAACTACAAGGGCTTTCCCAAGTCGATCTGCACGTCCATCAACGAGGTGGTCTGCCACGGCATTCCCGAACAACGGGAGCTGCTCGATGGCGACATCATCAATGTCGACATCACCACGATCCTCGACGGCTACCACGGCGATACCTCCGAGATGTTCGTCGTGGGCGATGTCCCCGAGCACGTGACCAAGCTGATCGACGTGACCCGCCGTTCGCTGTGGCTGGGTATTCACGAGGTCGCCCCAGGGAAGCGGGTCGGCGACATCGGCGCTGCGATCTACGAGTTCGCCCACGAAAAGCACGGCTACGGCGTGGTCGAGGCGTTTTGCGGGCACGGCATCGGCCGCAAATTTCACACCGAGCCCCAGGTCGCGCACCGCGGCAAGCGAGGCCGGGGGAAGCGGTTGGTCGAAGGCATGACCTTCACCATCGAGCCCATGATCAACGAGGGATCTCCGCACTGCGAGATTCTCGACGACGACTGGACCGCGATCACGATCGACAAGAAGCTCTCCGCCCAGGTGGAGCACACGATCCTCGTCACTGCGGACGGCTACGAGGTGCTCACCGCACGCGACGCCGCGTTCTCGATGTAGCCCTACCCAACGAGGTGAAGGCACACCACTTCGGCGGTACCCTGCGTCGATGTCGACGCGCGAGGTCCACACCGCCTGCCCTCTGGATTGTCCCGACGCGTGCACGCTGACGGCGTTCATCGAGGATGGGCGGCTGACGCGCCTTGACGGAGACCACCGCAACGGACTGACCGCCGGCCTGGTCTGCGGCAAGGTCCGGCGCTTCGACCGGCACCTGTACGGGGCCGACCGCATCCAGAGCCCCGCGATTCGGACCGGGGCCAAGGGTACCGGCGGGTTCCGCGACGTCTCTTGGGACGAAGCGCTCGAGCACGTCGCCACGCGCATGCTCGAAATCCGAGACCGCAGCGGCGGTGAGGCGATCCTCCCCTTCTCCTACGGGGGCAGCAACGGCGCGCTGACCGAGGGCACGCTCGACACCCGCTGGTTCCGGCGCCTCGGCGCGTCGCAACTCGAGCGGACGATCTGCGCCGCCGCAACGTCCCGCGCGCAGGGAGGCCTGTACGGAATGATGCCGGGCGTCGACGTCCGCGACTATGTGCACGCGTCCCTCATCGTGCTGTGGGGATTCAACCCCAGCGCCAGCGGCATTCACCTCGTCCCGGTGCTCAAGCAGGCCGCGGCGGCGGGTGCCCAGATCATCGTCGTGGATCCCCGGCGGATTCCGCAGGCCAAGTCCGCGCACCAACACCTCGCGGTGCGGCCAGGAACCGACGTGGTCTTGGCCCTCGCCCTCGCCCGCTGGTTGTTCGAGCACGGGCACGCCGACGAGGCCTTCTTGGCAAACCACGCCACGGGCGTGGACGAGTTTCGGGCCCGGGCCCAGCCGTGGACGCTTGAACGAGCCTCGGAGGTCTGTGCACTTTCAGTCGCCGAAATCGAGGCGTTTGCGCGCAGCTTTGCCGAGGCCGAGCCCGCGGTGATTCGCTGCGGCTGGGGACTGGAGCGCAACCGCAACGGCGGGTCGGCGGTCGCCTCGGTGCTCGCCCTCCCGGCGATCGCAGGCAAGTTCGGGCCCCGCGGCGGCGGCTTCACGATGAGCCAGAGCCGCACGTTCCGGTGGAACCTCGAGCCGACCGTCGCCGAACCCGAGCCCGTGGTCCGGGCGATCAACATGAACCAGCTCGGACCGGCGCTGCGCGATCAAAGGCCCCCGATCGAGGCGCTGTTCGTCTACAACGCCAACCCGCTGGCGACGGTTCCCGATCAAGCGGCGGTCCGGCGCGGGCTGGCGCGCGAAGACCTGTTCACGGTGGTGTTCGACCAGGTTCACACGGACACCGCCAAGTGGGCCGACGTCCTGCTCCCTGCGACGACGTTTCTCGAGCACCACGACCTCGCCCGAGGCTACGGCGCAACGGTGCTCAACCGGATCCGGCCTGCGGTTGCTCCGGTGGGCCTGGCGCGACCCAACTACGCCGTATTCGCCGAGCTGCTCGAGCGCACCGGGCTGGCGCGCGACAGCGACATCACCGACCCAGACGCGATCGCCGACGCGATCACGTCGTCGATCGAGCTGGGCACCTCAGACCAAGAAGCACTTCGCGAGCAGTCGACCCTCGACCTGCCGCGGCCGGGCGATCTGTTTCAGGACCGCTTCGCCGACACCGAGGACGGAAAGATCCACCTGTTCCCCGGGGCGCTCGATGCCGAATGTCGCGAGAGCGCCGGCGTCCCGCTGTACAGCTACCGCCCCGACCCCGGGACCGAGGACTATCCCTTGGCACTGCTGTCGCCGGCGACGGCCAAGCTGACCAACTCGACCTTCGGCCAGCTCCGGTCCGCTCCGGGAAAGGTCCAGGTGCATCCACTCGATGCCGAGGCCCGAGGCATTCGCCGCGGCGACACCGTGCGAGTGTTCAACGCACTGGGCACGGTCGAGTGCGATGCGGAGATCACCGAAGACCTCACGCCCGGCGTGCTGTGCCTGGACAAGGGCTTGTGGGCACGACACACGCACAACGGCAACACATCCAATGCGCTGTGTCCCACAGCCCTGACCGACCTCGGACAGGGGGCGACGTTCAACGACGCCCGTGTCCAGCTCGAACGGATCGCGCGGATCGTCACGCCGCAGCCGCGATGACATCGAGTGCAATCGCTCGGCCCCGGCAAAGCTCGATTTTGGGCGCTCACGAGGCCCGCGCAGTCCGGGTCCAAGCGGCTATCATCACCGCTTCCCATGGCCGACGACCACGAGCCCCACGAGCCTGACTCGTCGAGCAACGACCCCGCATCCACGCCCGAGGAAGACAGCGGAATCGTTCGGGCCGTGCGCACCGCTGGCGCAGCCGAGACCGCAACGCCAGAAGGCTCGCTCGACGCGCTGCTTCGAGGGACGACGGTCGGCAGCTACGTGATCTTGAGCCAGCTCTCGGACCGCGACGGCGACAGCGTGTACGCGGCGTTCGACGCCCGGCTCGATCGCAAGGTCGCGCTCAAGCTCGTCGAGCTGCCCGAGCACGATGACGACGAGGGCGAGCAACTCCGCGACGCGATGGTCACGGGGCTCTCGGGGATCATGCGCTCCGGTGGCCTCGATCACCCCGCCATCGTCGAGGTCCTCGATGCGGGAACCGTGGGCGAGCACATCTACGTCGCGATGGAGTTCATCGACGGCATCGACCTCCGGCAGTGGATGGAAGCGCGGGATGAGCCGTTTCCGTGGCCTGAAGTGCTGCGGGTCTTCCGAGAGGCCGGCGCTGGCTTGGCCGCTGCGCACGCCGCCGGCTGCGTTCATGGGGACTTCACGCCCAGCCGCGTGTTCATGGAGAAGTCGGGCCGGATTTGCGTGGTCGACTTCGGCCTCGCGACCCCGGTCGCCGAGGTGTCGAGCCCGCAGCTCACGCTCGAAGGGCTGCGCGAGGGACTGGGGGTCAGCTCGACCCGCAGCGGCGACGGGGAGGACAGCATCATCTCCCGGCCCGCACGCCCGGGGCTCGTCGGGACTCCGCGATACCTCGCGCCCGAGCTTCACGCCGGCATCGAGCCCGACGCCAAGGCCGATCAGTTCGCGTTTTGTGCCGCAATGTACGAAGCGCTCTACGGCGAGGTGCCGTTTTCGGGCGACACCCCGGCGAGCATCGCAGCCGCTGCGCTCGCCCACCAGGTGCGACCCGCCCCCGAGGGGTCGGACGTTCCGCTGTGGCTGCGCGAGGTTCTCCTCAAGGGAATGAGTCCCAGGCGAGCAGATCGCTACGCCTCGATGGAGGTCGTGCTGCGCCACCTCGAGCACGATCCGGACGGTCGACGCCGACGTTGGATCGCAGGCGTGGCCGTGCTCGCCGGCGTCACCGCTGCGGCCGGATTCATCGCCTACCTCGTGCAAACGGAAGCATCCCGCTGCGAAGCCGACACCGCGCGGCTCGACGGCGTGTGGGACCCCGGCACACGGGCGGCCCTCGAGGAGGCGTTCGGGGCCACTCGCCGTCCTCACGCGTCCGATTCGTGGGCGGAGGTCCAGGCGAGCATGGATGAGTGGAGCAGCCAGTGGTTCGAGTACTCCACGCTTGCGTGCAAGGTGCGGCAGGCCGACGACGACCAGGACCTGCTCGCGCGACGCAACGCTTGTCTCGATGGGGTGCTGCAACCGTTCGCAGCGTTTGCGGACGCCACGATCGAGGGCGGCGCGTCGGTTCATGCGGTGGAGGGTGCACAGCGAGTCGTGACCGGGTTGTGGCGACCGGCGGACTGTCGCTCGCGCGACATGCTCGACTACGCGGTGCCCTCGGACGCGCCGGGGAAGCTCGAGGTCGATCACGCGTGGCTGATGCTGCTCGCCGGTGATGCCGAAGCGGCGCAATTGCGGGCACAAGGCGCCATTGCGCAGCTGTCCGCGTCCGAAGACCCGGCGGCCTTCGTGCGGGGCAAGCTCGTCCTGGGACTCGCCGCGGCCGCTGACGGCGCTCCGGAGGCTGCGGCGCTCCTGCACGACGCGGCCTCCGCTGCGGCCGCTGCGTCGCTTCGGATCCCGCAGGCCGAAGCCTGGATCGCGCTGGGTCGCCACGACGTGGAGTCGGCCCGCGCTGTGGCTTTGGAACACGCGAGCACGCTCGTGGATGCGCTCAAGATCGATCGGCTGCGAGCTCAGCTGTGGGTCGCCCGCGCGGCGCATCAACACACCCGGGGCCAAGACCGCGACGCGCTGGCCTCGTATCACCGCGCGCTCGCGCTCCTGCAAGACAGCGACACCCGCACGACGATCCTGCGCGCCGACATCTTGCTGGAGCTCAGCGAGCTCGCGGGCAGCCGCCAAGAGTGGAACACAGCCTCGCAGTACCTGGCCGAGGTGATCACGCTTCGCGAGTCGACGTTCGGTCCATCGCACCCAGAGCTGGTCCCGGCCCTGCAAGGCCTGGGCGTTGCGCAGGCGGGTGCACGAGAGCACCGGGATGCCGCGCGGAGCTTCGACCGCGCGCTGGGCATCGCAAAGCAGAGCGCCCTCGCCCCGCGCGCGTTGGCATCGCTGCACGCAACGATGGGCGCGCTGGAGGCCACGCAAGGTCACCACGCTCTGGCAGGCAGACACTATGCCGATGCGATCGCGGCCCTCGAAGGCACCAAGAGCGACGCGCTGCTGGCCGACGCGTTGCTTGGCCTGGGTCTGGCCCGCCTCGACGCCCAGGACGAGGGAGGCACCGACGCAAAGGCGACCGCGGCCCTGGAACGCGCGTCGATCCTGGCCGGCCGCGTGGGGTGGAAGGGCACGAAGCGCGCGTCGCTGTATGAAGCCCTGGGTCGAAGCTTGGTCGAGGTGGACCCGGACGCTGCAGCCGAAGCGTTTCGTGAGGCGCTGCAGACGGCCACCGACGCGCAGGCCCTCCGCATCGAGAAGCGGCTCGAGGCTTTCGTGGAGCCAGACCCCGCCGACGCACCAGCGCGCTGACGCCTCAGCGCGGGGCGACGCGCTGCAGGAACTGCTCGATGTCCACCGGAGGCGGAGCGCCGCTTTCGGCGAACTCTTCCTTGGCCAAGACCCCATGCCCGTGGGCGGCCTCGTACTCGCCCAGACGCGCGTCGAGCGTGGCGGCAAAGAAGTACCGAAGCCCCCGCCGCATGGGGTCGGGTTCGCGGTCGATCGAAGCGAGCATGGCGTCTCGGCTGATCTGGGCCGCGAGGGGCTCGGTCGCCATGAACACGATGGTCTCCAGGTTCATGCCGACCTGGCGCACGCCCTCGCCATCGAGGGGACCCTCGAGCATGAAGGGTCCCATCCGGCTGGCGACATAGTCGACGGCATCGTCGGGGGTGGACGCTTCGGCGATGAGGGTGGCGGTCGCGAGGATCGAGGGCGCGTGCAGCGGGTTGGCGGTCAGCGCCTTGGCGTAGTGAGCCTTGGCGACCTTGTTGTCCTTGCGAGCGCGCGCGACCTCGCCGCGCACAAACCAAGCCTCGCCGACGTTTTGGGGATCTTCGAGGGTGGCGTAGCGCTCGATGGCTTCGGTGGCGAGCGCGTCGGCCTCGTCGAGTTTTTCCTCCTCCAGGGCGATGACCGCGAGCATGAAGGTGACCGCGGGATGGTCGAAGCCGCCGTCACGCGCCTGCAGCAGGAACGGGCGAGCGGCCGTCCCAGAGAAGCGATTCATCTGCACGCCCGCCCACAGGTAGGCGAGGTCGGGGGTGAGGTGGCCTTCGGCGGCGAGGGTGGCGAGGTCGGACTCCAGCGTGCTCGCGGACATCTCGGCGACGTCGTCGTTGGCGGGGCAGCGCTGCGAGAAGGCGGCCACCCGGGCGCGGGCGATCCGGGCCTGCACGGAGAGCGCCTCGTCTTCGCTTCCCAGCGGCTCGTCGAGGTTGGTGAGCAGGGCGAGCACGGAGACATCGCCGGGCTCGACCTTGGTGTCCTCGGAGAAATCCATCTCGCGATCGGTGGCGTTGGGCTCTTCGCCGTCGACCAGCCGCCAGGCGACGCCGCGGATGCACATCGAGAAGTGCAGCGCGGCGAGGTCGGCCCGGGCGACGGAGATCCACTGACGCCCGGCTCCGCTGGACGCCTCGGCCAGGCGCCGGTCGGCGGAGGCGGCCTTACCGTCGCGGACGAGCTTGGAGGCCTCTTTCAGGGCCCGGACGGCGGGCTCGGGGGCATGAGCCTCGGCAACCTCGAGCAGCGGGGTTAGATCTCGCCACGAGTACCAGTCACCCATCGCAACGGCGTCCTGGCGGTTGCCCGGGGCGATGCTGCGCTTGCAGCCGGGGAGCGAAAGGCTGGAGCACAGGACCAGCAGCAGGATTGTGGCGCGCACGGCCGCGGACCATAGCAGCCGCACGAAACCTCGTCTTCCGCCGTGGGTTGCTACACTGCGCGCGTGGCCATCCTGCGCTTAGTGACGATCGAGGTCGGTGCCCAGGAGCGGGTTCTCCCGCTGGGAGAGGACCCCGTCCGGCTCGGCCGCGCGGACGACAACGACGTGGTGCTGCTGGAGCAGGCGGCCTCACGCCACCATGCGCGCATCGAGCCGGTCGAGGGTGGCTACGAGATCGTCGACCTGGGCAGCACCGCCGGGCTCGAGTTGCGCGGCGCGAAGATCGAACGGCATCGGCTCGAAGACGGGGACGAGGTCACGATCGGGGCGACACGCCTTCGCTTCGTGACGCACCCGGGTAGCGA
>CAYGTG010000229.1:0-9584 GCA_964352485.1 uncultured Nannocystaceae bacterium
CTGCACCGGGGAGCCACCGACCTCCGGCAACGCCGGGCTCACGTTTCGGCCGCTGTTGGGCTCCGATGCGAAGGCGCAGTTCGATGGGGCTTCACGCCCATTCATTCCCGAGGACACCAGCACCGACCGCGGCGACCTCTTGATTCTCTTGTGCGACGCTGACGACAGCAACTGCGAAGACCCGATCGTGCGCGTGGTCGACAAGGCGGACGCCTCACAGTGGCCAGCCGACGTTGGGGGCCCGGCACCGATCCAAGAGAGCTTTGGCCCGCAGATCCTGGTCAAAGATCTCCCCGCTGGCACCTACGCACTGACCATCGTCTACGACAGCCTCGACTCGCAGCGGCGCGGCTACGGGTGGAACGACGGTTTTGAGACCGATGAGCTCGCGTGGGGCGGCATCGTGTCCGAGACCGACCTGATGCTGGCCGACCGCGCCCCGGACCTCGGAGACAACCCTCCCCCGGTGACGCTGGAGGTCACGCTCGTCGACAACGACACGCTCGACGTCGGCGACCTCATGCTCGCCCACTATCACGAGCGGAAGATCTCCGAGCCCCCGGTCGACAGCGGCCTGATGGTCGTCGGCAACAAGACGGACAACGCGATGCGGATCGTCGACCTGGCGTCGTACACCGTCCAGTCGCAGCGCGCGGGCTACGACATCCCCCTCGTCGACAGCACCGGCGGCGAGATCATGGGGTCCATGTGCAACGTGATCGAAGGCCCGGGAAGCACCGTCTATGCGCTGTTCACATCCTCGGGTCTACCCAACGACGAAGCAGGGTTCGCCGCGCAGTTCGATGTCGAGACTCGGGAGCAGGTTGGTGGGCTGGTCGCGTTCCCGAGGGGCGCGAGCCAAGCGGGCCCCTGCCGCGCGGTGTGGCACGAGGACGAGGGCCGTGACTATCTGTTCGCCGTCGCCGCGGACTCGAGCAACCAAGGGAACAACCGTGGATTCTGGTACGCCAACCTCGAGACGCTGGGTGACGGAGATGTGGACGCGAGCCTGATGACGCTCGCCGATGATCTGTTGTTCGATCAGCCGCTGATGAACGTCGAAGCCTGGCAGGGCGAGGTGTACATCGGCACGACGACGGACGACCTGCCCGAGTGCGAGGGCGCGACATGCCTCTACATCGCCGACTTCGACGTGACGGGACGACCGACGCTGCGAACCGACGGCACCGGCGCTCGAGCCTTGTATCGGGCGGGCTCCCTGCGCGCAGACGTCAGCGTACCGGAACTGAACCAGCAGACGGTGAGCTGCGCTGACGTCGAGCAAGGGGTCTACTACTTCGGACTGTCGGTCGAGACGTTCAAGAAGACGAGCACCGACTACCTGGTCGTCGGAAACTGCCACAGCGTGGAGATGATCGACCTGGCGGCGGGAGAGCGCGTCGACTTCGATGACGACCAGCCCGGGGTGCAAGGGCTTGTAGGGGCGCTGTACGGCGGAGGATTCTACGATTTCCAGCGTTCTCCCGACGGCAACCTGCTGTGGGGCATTCCCGCCAACAAGTCGCGCTTCGTCCACTACCCCTTGGCGAATGAACCGATGGGCGAGCTGGGACAGGGGCGCATCACGATCGACCGCCACGCGCTGATGCCCATCGACCTCAGCAACAGCGCCCCTGGAGGGCTCCCGAGCATCGATGACAGTTGGGGGTCCGATCGGGACGACTTCGAGGGGCTCCCGGACGACGGCATTCAAGACTACGCGACCCCTGGATTCGACCCGGGGATCGATGTGCGCGGCGCGTTCTTGAAGATGTACTACCTGTTTTGGAACCGCTCACTTTCAGGTTCGCTGCCCAACCCCTTCCCGGTCGGTCCCTCCATCGCCGTGACGAACAACACCGTGTGGCTGCGGGGGGCGGGGGCGGATCTCGGCGACGAGGGGCCTTCAGGGCTCGGTGTGGGCGGCAACCTCAGCGTGCTCGACCTCAGCACGCAGCGCCTGGTGTTGTGGCCAAGAACGCCGAACGCAGACTTCTACGCGCCGTTCGTAGGCCTCAAGCAGTTCAACTTCGGGTTCGATCTCACCCCGGACGCCGAAACGTCGATCGCCACGGCCGGCATCGTCTACATGGAACTCTAGCCCTCAATCAAGCGCTGTTTTCGAAAACCCGTGTAATCAAGGGCTAGTAGGCGCCGTCAGGTGCCCGTTTCGGGTGAAACGAAGGGCGACTTGTCGGCCGCAGTGAGGGGCCTTTTCGAAAGGCCCCTATCAAGACTGGCGCGACCGCCTCAATCGAGCAGCGCTTGATTGAGGTCTAGCAATGTCATGATTGACCGGCCGATCCCGTGACCTCGTCCGACGACCTTCTGGGCCACGCGCCCGACGACGACCCGATGGAGTTCGCTCTGTCGGCCTCGTCCGTCGAGGCTGCGCTGTTCGGTAAGAAGACCTCGGTGAACATGGGCCGGTTCGTCATCTTGGGCGAGCTCGGCCGCGGCGGCATGGGCATCGTGTACTCGGCCTGGGACCCAAGGCTCGATCGTCGCGTCGCACTCAAGGTGGTTCGTCCCGAACTCAGCGGCGGCAGACGCAACGAACGAATCCTTCGCGAAGCCAAGGCCGTCGCCCGCCTTTCGGACCCCAACATCGTTACGGTGCACGAGGTGGGCGAGTCGGACGGGCGCACATTCATCGCGATGGAGTACGTGGAGGGCGACGATCTGGAATCCTACACCGCACGCGCCGTCGGGACTCGGCGGTGCGTCGAGCTCTACCTCCAGGCCGCGCGGGGGCTGATGGCCGCACACGCCGCGGGCATCGTGCATCGTGACTTCAAGCCCTCGAACGTCCTCGTCTCTGGTGAAGGCGAGCGAACGCGGGCCAGAGTCACGGACTTCGGGGTCGCTCGGGTCGCCTCCGTGCCCGAGCTTCCTGTAACCACCCAAGAGACGGGCGCCACCGATCTCACCGTCGACGGAGCATTGCTTGGGACCCCGGCCTACATGGCGCCCGAGCAGCTCGCCGGTGACCCGGCCGGACCACAAGCCGACCAGTTCTCGCTGTGCGTCGCGCTGTTCGAAGCGCTCACGGGTGTACGACCCTTCGAGGGAACGACCATCGCCTCGCTGCATGACGCCATCACCGAGCGCAGACTCGTACAGGTCCGGGCCGAAACCCCAGGGGCCGTCCTCGCGGCCATTCGACGCGGCCTGGATCCCGACCCTGCGCAGCGCCACACCGACATGCGTGCGCTCATCGCCGCGCTCGAGTCGGCCCTTCATCGCCGCAGGCGAGCGCTCACGTTCGGGGCGGTGTCCGGGGCGCTCGTCGTCGCAGCCGTTGGAGGCGCCATGACCAGAGGCCCAGATGCGCCCCCCCGCTGCGAAGGGGTGGGAGATGCATGGGTGCAGACCGCGAAGCAGGGCCGTGCGGCCCTCGAGGGATTGGACGCCGCGGCGCCCCTCCGCCAAAACACGCAGCGGGCGGTGGACGTCTACGGTGTGCGATGGGTCGAGGCACGTACGACGGTCTGCAACGCCACGCATCTGCGCGGGACCCAGTCCTCCGACTTGCTCGACCTGCGCATGGCCTGCCTCGATCAGATGCAGCTCGAAGCCACTGCGTTGTTCGATGTCCTCGCATCGAGCCGCGAGGGGCTTCGAGCCCTGGACGCCGTCGTGCGCCTCGATCCTCCAGAGCACTGCATCGACGCAACCCAGCGGACTGCGGTGGTCCCCCCCCGCGACGCGACTCGGCGCACGGCTTTCGATGCACTGCAGCGTAGCCTCGCCGACGCGCGGGCGGACTTTCGCCTCGCCCGATGGAAAGACGGCCACGTCCGCTCGCAGACGCTCGTCGAGGACGCCCAGACGTACGGAGATGACCAGCTGCTGGCCCTGGCCATGTCGATGCTGGCGACGTTCGAGGCCCGCGTTGGAGACCCCAAACACGCGGCCTCCCTGGCCGAAGACGCGCTTGCCACCGCCGTTCGAGCCCACAACGACCGCGCGGCGTCCACCATCGCAGCGGGGCTGGTCTACCTCCATGGCTACATGCTTGGAGACACCAAGGCCGGTGAGACGTTCGGCCGGCTCGCCCTCGCGTGGGCCGAAGATGATCCCGGGCAGCAGGCCGCGGCGTTCGAGAACCTGGGCATCAACGCCTTTGCGGCGCGGGACTACGGGCTCGCCGAGCAGCGGCACCGAGAAGCACAGAGCCTCGTCGAGTCCGGCCCGCCCGCCATTCGGAACGCCATCAACCTCGCCGCGGCGTTGACTCGCCATGACGACCTCGACAAGCAACGCGAAGCCGAGACGCTCCTTCGCGAAACGTTGACGGCAGCGGAGACCACCTACGGGCCCGATCATCCCACGGTCGCCGCGCTGCTCCAGAACCTCGCCGGACGGGCCCCGACCTGGCTGACGTGCGAAGAGGCGCTTCCGATGCTTGACCGGGTCCTGGAGATCAAGAGCCGCACGCTGGGAGAAGCCGCGTTTGGGCTCTCCACATCCTTGACCGCACAGAGCAGATGCCTGCGCCGTCTGGGGCGTGCGCGCGACGGCCTTGCCTCCGTCGATCGGGCCATCGAGATCCTCAAGGCCAAGGTGGGCAGCGACTCCTCCAAGCTGCTCAGCCCGCAGGAGCGCCGAATCGAAGCGCTGGTGGAACTCGGTCGCCTCGACGAGGCCCAGCGCCAACTCGACACCACCACCGCCCTCGCCGAGAAGCTCTACGGTCTGGAGGATCTAGAGAACTACGGCCTGCACATCCACCAGGCGGCCATTCTCAGCTCCCGGCGGCAGGACGCGGCCGCACTGGGCCCACTTCTGCAGGGGGTCGAGATGGCCCGCAAGCTCAACCCCACGAGTCCGTGGCTCCGCGAACACGAGCTGCGCCTGTGCAAGCTGTACTTCGCGCTGGGCCGGGAAGACGAAGGACGAGCTTTGGCGAGCACCATCCGCGATCAAACTCCGCACCCCGGACCGCTCGCGTCGCGACTACGAGCCGAGGCGGCAGAGCTGCTCGAGTCTCGGCCCTGAGCGACCCGAGCGTTCACTCGGTCGCGGCCAGCCCTTGCGCCCACGCGTCGAAGTCGGCCTCGCGCTCGAGCGTCGCCAGGTCGGTCACCGGTATGCCCTGGAGCGACGCAAGTTCGGTGCGCAGCCGGGCACGCGCGCGGGACATCCGGCTGCGCACGGTGTGCGGGGAGATGTCCAGGATCTCCGCCAGCTCGGGCCCTCGCACACCGTTCCAGTAGTACAGCTCCAGCAGCGTCTGCGACTCGATGGGAATCCGGCGCAGGGCAGCGAGCAGGCGCGCCCGGTCTTCGCCAGCCACCACCGCGGCCGAGGGGGACTCTCCGGACTGCGCGACCGAGGAGGTCAGCGGATCGAAACCCCGTCGTTTCTTTTTGTAGTGGCTGTAGAGGCGATTGCGGGCGATGCACAGCAAGTAGGTCCGGAACTCGGTCTCCCCACGGAACGACCCCTTGAGACAACCGAGCAAGGTGTCCTGCACGAGGTCGTCGACGGACCCTTCGACCTTGGTCCGGAAGAATCGAAACAAGAGCCGAACGTGGCGACGGAAGAGGTTGTTTCCCGCGACCGCATCGCCACCCCTCCACGCATCGAGCAGCTCGATGTCGGATGCCTCTGCCTGCTCGTCCCGCACGAGCCCGACCATAGCAGTTGGCCGGGCCAGCCAAGTCCGTTCGTTCAACAGCGGCCCACGGTTCCACAGCTGCGGGTTGACATCCCGATGGTCGGAGGAAAGAGTCGCGCGTACGCGTCGGACGGCGCGTCCAGGGCTGACATGAAACTTGAAGTGCAACCACGAGCGATGATTCTTGCGACGGCAATGGCGGTGGCCGGATGTGGCGACGACAGCTCCGCAGCCGAAACCGACGGATCGACGGGGTCCTCCACCACGAGTGCAACGGACGACGACACGACACCGAACACGTCGTCCACCTCGGGCAGCGGCTCGACCTCGTCGACGGGAAGCACCAGCGGCAGCGGCACCGAGAGCGGCGGCACGGACACCGGCGGCTCGACAGGAAGCAGCACCGGAGCCGAGAGCGGCGGCGACAGCTCCTCGACGGGGACCGGCGAGACCGTGACCCTCTCGGGCGTCGTCACCGACTTCGGCACCCCCGATCCTCTCGAGGGCATGGACGTGTGCGTGTTTGGACTGGATGGCATCCCCTGCGCCACGACCGACGCCACCGGGGCCTACACGCTGATGGGCGTGCCTGTGTCGGAGGGCGCGATCGAGTTCACCGGACCCAGCCGCTTCCCATCCCTGTTCTGGGGTGAGGGGCCGATGGAGGACCAGGTGCTCAACTACAACTTGCTCTCCACCCTGGCCGCGGCGGTGCTTGCGGTCTCGTTGGGCGAGGAGATCAACGACAACCTGGGGCACCTGGCGCTCGCGGTCTCCGACGGCGACGGCGCGTTGGTCTCGGGGGCCTCCTTCACCATGACGCCCTCATCCGGTGCGATCGGCTACCTCACCACGACCGGCATCGATCCAAAGCTCACCGCGACCACCGAGGTCGGCTTTGCCGGCTGGCTCAACGTCGACGTCGGCGAAGTCGAGATCACCGCCAGCCATCCGACCCTCACCTGTGTGCCGGGGCCTGGCGCCCTCGTCGGGGCCACGCCTGATGCACTGCGTATCGACGTCACCGCCGCGTACCTGGGAAGCACGTTCCCATTCGTCTGCACCTGAACGGTGTCGCGGCCGGCGAGACTCCTCGAAGAGAGGCCGCCTCCCTACGAGCCATCCATCGGTGGCCCGCTCGGGAGCGGCTCTCATTGTTTCGTCTCAGAGGCGACGCGCTCAGCCTGAAGTCGCGAAAAGAATCTCGATGCGACGGTTCTGATCGCGACCCGCCTTGGTGTTGTTGGGCGCGACAGGCTCCTGCTCGCCCTTTCCAACCGCCGCGACCCTGCCGGGCTCGACGCCCTTGCCTGCGAGGTACGACATCACGCTTTTGGCGCGCGACTCGCTGAGCTGAAGGTTCTTCGAATCACCACCCTTGCTGTCGGTGTGCCCCTCAATCACGAGGGACCGCTTCGGGTGCTTCTTCGAGATGTCGGCGATCGCATCGTACGTCGCCTTCATGTCGGGCTTGATCTCCACGCCTTGGGACTCGAAAGAGCCAATGATTGTGGCCTGGACTCCGCCCTCGACGATCGACGCATCGACGCCGGTGATCGCGTTGAGAGCTTCGAACAGGTCCTGCTGAGCGGCGACCTTTTCGCGGTCGGCACGAGAGGATGCGTACTTGGGATCCGCCGAAGCGCTCGCCGACTTCGCGGCGGTCTCGGCCTCCCCCGCGAGCGTCGCGGCCTGGGCGGTCTTTCCCTCGCCGAGAGCTTTGGTCGCCGCGGCGAGCTTGGACTCGGCTTCGGCAAACTTGTCCGAAGCATGCACATTGGCGTCCACTTTCTCCGCGTCCTTCAGTGCCGCGAGAGCAGAGTTGATCGCGACCCGAGCGGTGTTGGTACCTTCCGAGTCGGCGACCTGCCCCTGCAGCGCGAGGACATCCCGGGACCGTTTGACCGCGGACTCGGCGAGCTTTGCCTGCTTCTGGGTGGCGGCGAGCTCCTTGGAGACCTCTTCGTGCTCGGCCACCATGTCATCGGCGTGGCTACGCGTGGCGGCCGCACGCCACCACAGGTAAGACACCTTCGCATGGTGCGCTAGAAGCTCCTCTTCCTTGTCGTCTTGAGCCTCTTTGGCGAGGTTGTAGTGCTTGACGGCGTTGCCCACGAGCTCCGGGTAGCGGCGAGATACCGGCTCGTTTGCGTCGCTGCTCGACTGCTCCTCATACATTTGCATCTCGCTGGTCGGAGCCAGCGTGGCGCATGCGGTGATCAGCAGCCCGATCGCTGCGGTCTGCAGCAGTCGGCGCAGGGGTGTGCTGTGCCGGTTCATGCTCCACCTCCAAGCTTCTGGTCGAGGTCGGCCTGCTCGGCCTCGAGCGCTTCGAGCTTGGTCTTCGTGGCAGCAAGCTCTTGCTTCTGCGCATCGAGCATTGCCTTTTTCTCGGCCTCGATGATCTTGCCTTCCGCCAAGGAGATCGTCGCCTCGGCTTCCTCCAGCGTTTGGGCCAGGACGTCTCTTTCCTTTCGCTCGCCAATGATCGATCGAGCTTTGGTCACGAGCGCTTCGCTCTGCCCGCGTTCGGCCGTCGCGGCATTGAGCTTGTCTTTGACGTCGAGCTCTTTGAGCTGAACGGTCATCGATTGAATTTGGGCGTCAGCATCGCTGGCGTCGTCCGCCGCGAAGGTCGGAGCCGCGCCGATGATGAAGAATCCGGCAAGGGCCGGCGCTGCGAGGAACTTTATTGAATGAAATCGCATAGGTAGTCCTCCTCTGGTGCGGCGGAGTCTACACCCAAAGTCAGAAGCGGCCCGGAAACCTCGAAACAGGCGGTGCAGCGCAGTTGCACAGCTCGACCAGCGACGCTTGACGCGGGGCGTTGCCGAGCGCTTGCTGGCCAAGCTCCGTCACAGCTCGAAGCAGCGCCGGGCAAAAGCGCCGCCCACCATCGCCGTATAGGCGGTGTTCAGCGGCATGCGTACGCCGTGTCCCTCATCGTCAAACTCAAGGTACCAGACCTCGCGTCCCAGAGCCCGCAAGCGCTCGACGATTTGACGGGATTCCAGGGCCGGGACGCGCGGGTCGTTGGCGCCCTGGATCACCAGGAGGTCGGCCTGGATCTCGTCGGCGCGGCCCAACGGCGAGATCGACTCCAGGAACTGGCGCATCTGCGGTTCGCGCTCGTCGCCGTACTCGTTGCGCCGAAGATCTCGACGGTAATCCTTGGTGTTCTCGAGAAACGAGACGAAGTTGCTGATTCCCACCACGTCTACGCCACAGCGGATGCGGTCAGGGTAGTGCACCAGCGAGGCCAGGACCATGTAGCCGCCATACGATCCGCCGTAGACGAGCACATGATCGGCATCGTACTGGGGCTGCTCGGCAATCCAATCGAGCAATGCGCCGATGTCACGGACCGAATCCTCGCGCTTCTCGCCGTTGTCGAGACCGACGTACGTCTTGCCGTAGCCGGTGGAGCCCCGCACGTTCGGCGTGATGACGGTGACGCCGAATTCGCGGCGCAGCTCGTTGAACAGCAGGTTGGGCTGCGGCCGGCTCTGGCCCTCCGGGCCACCGTGAATCCGAATCACGACCGGAGCAGGGATGGGTGCGCCGGACGGAGGTTCGTAGATGACCGCGGGGATCTGCCGCGGCTCCCCATCGATCTCGTCGAATGTCGGGTAGCGCACCAGACGTGGAAGCGGCAAGGGAGATGGCTCCGGCTCGGTCTCCGTCCATCGCGTGTACGCGCCATCATCGAGGTTGATCACGCCGACCGAGGCCCGAGCCGCACCGTCCTGAAGCGTAACCGCAACCTCGTTGCTCGATGGATGAAGACGGAAGCTGGAGATCTCGAATCCTGCGGGGGCTGTGATCGGGGTACGGGCGCCCGAGTTCGGGTCGAGTTGATACCAGCGGACGTAGCCATCCTCGTTGATCGCGACGGCCCAGCGCTGCCGATCACGCGAACGTGCAAGGCCGCTAAAGTCCCACTCGGCGGCCGGACCGATTG
>CAYGTG010000230.1:0-1487 GCA_964352485.1 uncultured Nannocystaceae bacterium
CCGCTCCTTCTGCTTGGCCGTGAGGCCGCTCTTGTGCACAATCTCGCCCGGCATCTTCAGCGGCGGCATCTCGCCGAGCGGGAACGGATAGTCGGTGCCGAGCATGACGTGGTCGTCGCCGAACAGGTCGACGACGAACTCGAGCATGCGCTCGACGCAGCGCTGGGCGACAGTGAAGTCGGGGCCCTGGTGCTACGGGGGAGCGAGGCGGGGTTTTGTCGTGGACTCGCCCTCGAAGCGTTCGCGGAGGAGGACGACCGCCGCGCGGTTGCGGCAACCGCAACGCGGCTGCATCGCCTGCAGGCGAGGATGAGCGGCGGCCGCGTTCCGTGCATCGCCGCCATCGCCGGAGCTTGCCTCGACGTGGGCCTGGAACTCGCGCTGGCCTGCGGCCATCGGATCGCCGCCGATCATCCCGATGTTCGCATGGGGCTTCCGCAGATCGAGCTTGGCCTGCTACCGATTGGAGATGCGCTCACGCGGCTGCCGTCGGTCGTGGGATTCGAAGCCTCGTTGGACCTGCTGCTCGAAGGCGAGACCGTCGGTGCCGCGCATGCGCGCCGCCTCGGACTCGTCGACGGGGTTGTGCACCCTGCGGGCCTTGAAGCGGCAGCCAGAGCGGCTGCGCGCACCGCTGCCGCGGCCGGTGCCCCACCGAACAGCCGCCGGGCCTGGCGACCCGCGCTGCCGGGCGCAGCCCTTCGCAATCGGCGGACCCTTGCGCGGTGGCAAGAAACTCGGCCTCACGATGACGCCCTGGGCGGGGCCCGGCTTTCAGCGCTGGAGCTGCTGGGTCGCGGCCGCGTCCAAGATACATCCGAGCTCACGACGGTCTTCAGCGAAGCCGCGGTCTCGGACGCCACCGCGA
This sequence comes from uncultured Nannocystaceae bacterium, assembly GCA_964352485.1. GTDB lineage: Bacteria > Myxococcota_A > Polyangia > Nannocystales > Nannocystaceae > CAJXVA01. The sequence goes on from CAYGTG010000230.1 coordinate 869, forward strand.
CACGCCTGCACACGTGGCGCTGCGCACGAGTGCTCGAACGATGGACGCCGCGTGCCGATGTGGCCGTGCCCACGCTGTCCCGCTTGGGAATCGTGGGGGGAGGCGTTGTGGGGGCAGACCTCGCCGTCGCCGCCGCGAGAGCCGGCGTTACGGTCCGGATACGAGAAAAGTCTCCGCCGGCACTGGGTCGGTCCTTGGCCCGGGTCGAGGCCAAGGTCGCCAGCGATCGTGACCATGAGCGCCGGACTCGGGCCCGCGCGCGGCTCAGCGGAGGCCTCGAACTCGACGGCTTCTCCACGATGGACCTGGTGCTCGAGTCGGTTCCTGAGGAAGTGGCGGTCAAGCGCCGAGTCTTCGCCGAGCTCGAAGACCGCGTGCGGCCGCAGACCATTCTGGCCACGCACCCTCGGGCAACGCCGGTCTCGGAGATCGGGGCTCGCATGCGGCACCCGGAGCGCCTCGTTGGGATCCGGGTGTTTCGGCCGCTCTCGCGTCGCCCGCTGTGCGAGATCATCCAGACCCCCCAGACCTCCGCTCGAGCCCTCGCCGCCGCGATCAGCTTCGCCCGCCGTATCGACAAGACGCCGGTCGTGGTGCGGGATGGTCCGGGGTTCTTCAC
>CAYGTG010000230.1:1497-9572 GCA_964352485.1 uncultured Nannocystaceae bacterium
ATGCCGGCGAGTTGGTGGCGGATGGCTTTGCGATCGACGACATCGATCGGGGCTGCCGCCGGGCAGGGTGGCCCGTCGGTCCGCTGCAGCTGCTCGACTATGTCGGTCTCTCCACAGCGGTTCGCGTCGGACATGTGCTCACCGCGGCCCTCGGCGATCGCTTTGACGTGCCAATGCCGCTGGAGGCGATGGCGGCGACCGGGCGAGCCTTCTATCGGCCTTCTCGGGCCGGGTCGGAGAAGGATCCGGACCCCCGAGTGCACGACTTGCTCGGGGTCACGACGTCCCGCGTGGGCGATGCCGACGAACTCGGCGAGCGCCTCACCCTGGTGGCCGCGATCGAGGCGGTCCGTTGCCTTCAAGACGGCGTCTTGGCGCGGCCGTCCGACGGGGACGTCGCGGCCGTGCTCGGCCTGGGGTATCCGGCGACCCGCGGAGGTCCGTTTCGCCATCTTGCGGCCCGGGGACTGGCCGCCGCACGAAGCCGTTTGTCTGCGCTCGAGGACCGTTTCGGCAGCCGGTACCGGGCGCCGCGGCTGCTGGTCGAGCTCGCCGAGCGCGGCAGCGACTTTTCCGCCATGGAGGACACGTCATCATGATGGGAGGACGCATCGCGGTGGTCGACGCCGTGCGAACGCCGTGGAGCCCGCGAGGTGGCGGTCTGTCCGGCATGTCTGCGGCGGCCCTGGGGGCAGTGGTCGTGCGTGACCTGCTGCTTCGTGCCGCGGTGTTGCCCGAGGTCGTCGACCTGGTCGTCGTAGGGTCCGCGCGCAGCGGCACCTCGGGGTCGTTGGGGGCCGAGGTCGCGTTCCGAGCCGGCGTGGATGCCGTTGCGCCCAGCGTTTCGATGGGCTCGGTATCCGGAGAGCGGGCCATCGCCGAAGCCTCTCGGGCCATTCTCGTCGGAGACATCGACACCGCGGTCGCCGTGGGCGTCGAGACTCCCAGCGACCTGCAGGTTGGGCTCTCCGCACCGCTGCGCGAAGCGGTCATGGGGACCCGGCGCGGGGAGACAGCCGGGGAGAAGCTGCGCGCGTGGGCGGGCGTGAAGGCGACCGACCTTCGGCCGACCGCCGCCGTCCTTCGAGATCCGATCACCGAGCAGCCGCTGGCGGCCGCTGCCGAGGCGGTCGCTCTGCGCTTCGGGCTCGACCGCGCCAGCCAAGATGCCTACGCGGTCCGCTCGCACACCCGAGCGTTTCGGCGGGTCCGCGAGGGCGCACCAGAGGTCGTCCCCGTGCCTGCCCCGGCGGGCGCGGGGGTGATGGTCGTGGAGCACGACGAGGGCCCAAGGGCCGAGCTCACCATGCAGAGTCTGGCCCGCCGGGCTCCCTTGGCGAAAGCTGGTACAGCGCTGTCCGTACCGCCCTCCATCGCGACGGTCACCGCCGGCAACCTCTCCACGCCGGCCGACGGTGCGGCTGCCGTGTTGCTCACGCGCCCAGACTTGGCGCGCAGCCGCGGCTGGCCGATCTTGGGGGAGATCGATGGCGCCCGCTTCGCCTCGGCCAACCCGTTCTCCTCCCCGCGCTTCGGGGGCTCACAGGCGCTCGACCGCCTGCTCGAGGAGAAGAACGAGCGCCTCGCCGACTTTGCCGTCGTCGAGGCGTCCGAATCGGCCGCGGCCTTTGCCCTCGCGCTCCTCGCCTCGCAACCCGAACTCGATCCCGACGTGCTCAATCGCTGGGGCGGCTCGATCGGGCTGGGTCGGTGCAGCGGGGCGTCTGGAGTTCGCCTGTTGGGAACCGCAGTACGGCGCATGGCGGCTGCGGGCGTCGACAAGTCGCTGGTGGTCGGAAGCGGCGCCGCTGGACACGGCGCGGCGCTCCTGATCCGCCGCTGAGCTCAGCTCGCCGACTCGGCGAGAATCTTGGTGCCGAGCTGGCGGGCGAGGGCGCCGTCGATCTCATCCTTGTGGTCCTTCATCAGCGCACCCATGAGCTTTCCCATCTCTTTGGGGCTCGAGATCCCGACCTTCGCGATCACGTCGCGGACCAGCGCCTCGGTGGCCGCTTCATCGAGCTTCTTGGGCAAGAACTGCTCGCAGAACGCCAGCTCGAACCGCGTCTCTTCCAAGGCATCGGCAGCGCGGTCGCCCGCCTTCTCGAGCTCCAGCATCGTCTTGCCCAGCTGCTTGGCGTAGGCCGCGACGGTTTCCTGCCACAGGGCGTCGTCTTCCTCTCGATTCGCACCCGATTTCACCACGTTGAGCACCTTGGCGCGGAGCATGGCGATCACGTTCTTCGTGGGCTCGTCGCGGTCGCGTCGGGCCTGCTTGAACTTCTCTTGGATCTTCTCGCGCACGGACATGCGGCGAAGACTACTACTACCTGTGGTGCGCTACGGCGCTCGGTCGTCGGGTTTGGCGATTCGTGCCGCCCGGATGCGAGCATAGGCCTGTGTGCGGGCCTCCTGGTGCCGCTGCAGCAGCGCTTCGGAGGTCCCCTCATGCTCGAGCGCTCGGAGAAAGCTCCGGTGCGCGCGCTGGCTCAACGGGGCCCCGCGACCGACCGCGGCCACCGTCGTTTCGATGGTTGCCGACAGGGCGGTTCGGGCGACCAGGTGGGTGAGGGCTCCAGCCGCGGCCAGGGCGTCGGCGTTGACCCGTTCGCCCAGCAGGAGCAAGCGCCGAAGGATCGCGGGACCGAGCACGCTGTGCATGCGCCGCAACCCGGCGGCGTGATAGACGACGCCAAGCTTTGCAGCGGGGATCGCGAACCAGGCGTCCTGCGTTGCGATGCGGAGGTCACAGGCGCACGCCAGCTCAAGCCCGGCCCCGATCGCAAAGCCGTTGATCGCCGCGATGAACGTCGCATCGGCAGCCTCGATTGCGGCCGCCGCCTCGGCCAGCGGTGCATCGGGTGCAGGCCCATCGGCGCTGGGGTGCAGCGCAGTGAGATCAAACCCGGCGCAGAACGCATCTTCGCCGGCCCCGCGCAGGACCACGGTCTGCCCTCGAAGCCCCGCGCATCGCCGGGCGATCCATCGCAAGGCATCGGGTCCGACCGCGTTGCGACGCTCTGGCTTGTCGAGCGTCCACCACAGCGCCCCATCTCCGCTCTCCTCGCGAAGTCCGGTGACGGTCACAGTGGGGGCGTTCCCGCGCCGGCGGGGCCCATCCGCGTGCCGGCGGGACCCTTTCCACTCGTCGGTGGTTTTCCGTCGACCGTGAAGGTGGGCATGCCCGACCTATCGGGGTCGATCTCACCATTGAGCGAGGCCTTCTGGAGGTCGTCGAGCGTCCGGGCAAGCGGGGAGTTGGGGTCCTGCATCGCCTTTCGGCGCAGCGCGTACGCTCGCTTGCGCCGAAGCTCGGGCGTGAGCTCGGCGGGGTCCAACGCGATGAGCCGCTTGTCCTCCTCGCTCAACGGCGGCGGACCTGGCTTTGACTCCGCGGGGTTGGTTTCGGCCGCCTTAGAGTCCGCCTTGTCGGCCGTCGACGAAGCCTCTGGAGCCGGGGGCTTGGAGCAGGCCGCCAGCAGGCCCGCGGTTGTCGCGATCATGAGCACGCGCATGGGCCGTACCGTACCAGTCTCAGGCGATGCCGGCGGAGCCCTTGCGGAGCGTCCGAATGAGGGCGAGGGGAATCGCGACGGTGAGGGCGAGCTGGAGCACACCAAGTACGGCGCTCGCTTCGAACAGCACAAACGGGTGCGGGCTGAATCCGTCATAGCTAGAAACTGAGGCCGCGGTGACGCCCGCGCAGACCATCTCGAAGCAGATGGCGCCGTAGCAGAGCAGCGCGAACAGGCTGCCCAAGATGTTCGTGGGGAGTGCGGCGAGTCGAACGGCCAGCAGGGCGAGCACCAGCAGGGCCCACACAAGGTGGAACGCAGCCATGGGCACGACGGGGACCGACCCGGGTCCGAACACGACGATCAGCAGTCCGGCGTGCAAGGCGACGAACGCAGCGAACTCGAGCATGATGCTGCGCAACGGCAGCGTTCGCAGGGTGGAGGGGCCATCGCCGATCGGCACCCGACCTGCGATGATCAGCTGCCATGCGAAGGCGACCAGGCCAAGCGAGACGAAGTACGCTGGAACAGCATCGTTGGCGTCGAACTCTGGGACCACGGCCAGCGCGAGCACCATGGACACCGCGGCCGCGAGCAAGCCCTCGACGCGGGTGATGGACGCTTGCGTCCGACCCTCGATGCGTCGCGTCAGTGCGCGGCTCATGACATAGGCGAGCGCGCAGAAGCCCACCACGGACACCGAGATGATGACCAGAGCGTGCTGGGTCTGGGCGGCCGACAGCTGCATGTGCGGGACGAAGAGCTCGCGCAGCCCGTGGACGAGGCCCACCGGAGGCATCATCGCGATCAGCCCGACCATCTCGTCTTGGAGGTTCATGCCGATGCCAACGGAGAACAGCATCAGCATGCACAGCGCGCCCGTGAGCAGCGTCGCGACGATCCCCGACGACCAGCGACGACCCCAACCAAGTCCGACGAGCTGGCTGAACAACACCAAGAACAGGGATGCGGCCGGCAGCAGCAGCAGGAATGGGACCAGGTTCGCGACATGACCTGCGAACACTCCGGCGAGCATCATCACCAAGAAAGATGGTGCGGCCAACACAGCCGCCAACCCGACGCCGGCAGCGGTGAACCCCGTGACAATGTCGACGGGGCGCAACCGAGTTCCGAGCACCGGCTGCAGGGTGTTCTCGTGGACTTCTTGGGCCACGGTTGCACCGGAGGCCAAGGGGGCGACGATCAGCATCAGTACAACGACGAAGCCACCGGCGACCGCACCGGTCAGCCGGACGCCGTCCGCGAAGCTGAGCGGGGATGTGTAGAACACGACGTCCGGGACGAGCTGCTGCTCGACGATCGCCTGCACTCGGAGGCGCTCTTGGGGCGCGTACCAATCGAACTGCCAGTCACGCGCATTCTCGCCGTACTGCCGCTGTGCGTCTTGGTCTGGGTAGCGAGAGGAAGGGTGTGCCCTCAGAAGGTCCCGAATCTCCGCCTCGAGTCCCGCATATTGGGCCGGTGCGCCCATGCTCAGCGCCGTGTACAGGGTTTCGTAGGCCCGCTCGCGCTCGTCGCCGAGCATGGGGTCGTCCGAGGGCGTCGTGCCGTTGGCGAGGACCCGCTCCCGCTCCGCGGTCATCTGTGCGTACATGTAGCCGCTGTGGACGGTCACGGTGAACTCGGCGCGGTCGCGGTCGCGGTCCTTTTGTTCGAGGTCCAGCTCATGGCGCATGTCTTGCTCGAAGCCTCCTGCGCCGAACGAGAGCCACGCGCCGATGAGGACGCTCATCAGACCCAGGACGATGGAGACCGCCAGGTATCGACGCAGGCGATTGCCACGAAACATCCGGGTCACGAAGGGAAGGCTGGCGTCGCGAAACTGGTCGAGGCGCGCGCGAGTGGACGAGGTGGGGGCTTTGGACATGGCGAACCTCAGTTGACCTGGTCTTCGGAGAGGCGGTTGTAGACGTCTTCGAGGCGGCTGCGGACACGGCTGCAGGTCACGACCCGAACGCCGGCACCGCAGAGCTCGGCGAGCATGTCGGCGACCGCCGCGTCGTCGCCTTGGACTTGGACAGACAGCGCGGTGAGCCCGTCGGTTTCGGCCTCTGCCTCGATGAGAACCCGCCGTCGGGCGAGAATCTCGCGGGCTTGCGAGAGACCCTCGAGGATGCGCAGTTCGTAGACGAGCCGACTGACCTCGTAGCGCTCGATGATGTTGCTCACCTCGCCGCTGACGAGGATGCTTCCGCGCTGCAAAATCGCGACCTGGTCGCACAGGTCATCGAGCTCGCGGAGGATGTGCGAGGAGATGATCACGGTGACGCCGCGATCGCGAATCTGTCCGACGATGGTGCGGAGGTCGCTGCGCCCGCGCGGGTCCAGTCCATCCGCGGGTTCGTCCAAAATGAGCAGAGAGGGGTCGTGCAGGAGGCAGCGCGCCACCAGGAGTCGCTGCCGCATCCCCTTGGACAACGCCTTGCACCGGGCGTCTGCTTTGTTGCCGAGGCTGAACGTGGCGAGGACCTCATCGACCTTGGAGCGCAGCGAGGGCCCGCGCAGTCCGAAACATTGACCAAAGAAGGTCAGGTACTCGGCTGCGGTCATGTCCTTGTACAGAGGGTTGCCGTCTCCGAGGAACCCGATCTGGCTGCGCAACGCTTGATGGCTCGCAGCATCGGTGGCGACCTCGCCGTCGTAGGCGATGGTGCCTCCGGTGGGCTCCATGACGGTGGCGACGATGCGCAGGGCGGTGGACTTTCCGGCCCCGTTGGGACCGATGAGGCCCAGGATCGACCCGCTGGGGATCGTCAAATCCACGTCGCGCACGGCGTAGGTGCTGCCGTCATAGGTCTTGCTGATCGCGCTGAGCTCGACACGCATGCGGACTACGAACGCTCCATGGGACGAAGTGATTGCACCACAGATGCATTCGGGCCTGTGGACGTCGAAACGGCCCATACCCCCGCGCGGTCGTGGTCCCAGAACAGGAGCTGGCTCACGTCTCGCATTCGGCTACTCTGTAAATAGCGGGTGGGCGACAACACTTTCATGGTGATCGAAGGCGGTAGGGGTGGTGAAGAGTAGTTTTTGTAGATTTTTGAGTGCAGGGAGCCTCGTGGCGTCACTGGCGCTCCCCGTCGGCTGTGCCAGCCGTCCCAAAGCGTACGCGGAAGTGTCTGTGGTCTCCGCGGCGCGGAATCGCTCCGCCTCGAACGCGGTGCTGGTCCAGCAGGCCGAGGCCGCCGTGGCCGTCGTGGAGACGCCTTCGGGCCGCGGTTTGGGATTCGTCGTCGACCCGCGCGGTTACCTGGTCACCAACCGTCACGTCGTGGAGGACGCGAGCCACGTCGAGTCGGTGTCGTTTCCTGCGCATGATCCGCCGCGGACCTACCACAGCGTGGAGGTCATCTACACGGACCCCGAGCGCGACCTCGCCTTGATCCGCGTGCAGACCGACGACGTCCTGCCGCGGCTGCCGCTGGCGGCGCGCAAGCCGTTGCCGATCGGTCGTTACCTCGGTCCCGGAGATCCCGTCGTGCTCGTCGAGTACGAGCATCCGACCGAGGAGGACCTTGTTCCCGATCTTTCGACCGCGCGCTTCATCTCGCACAACGCCGCGGTGACGACGTTGGGGGCGGTGAACGCGGCCGCGGGACCCGGAGCGTTCCTCGGCATCGACGCCGACGTCAAACGTGGCCAGAGCGGAGGCCCGGTGCTGGACCGACACGGTCGCGTGGTCGGGGTCATCACCTGGACGTGGCGCGACCGGGTGGGCGGGTTCGCCATCCCCGTCGCCGACGTCTTGGAGATGCTCAGCGAGCGGCCGGCCTTGGACTCCGCGGACCAGCATCGCGACCGGATCGCGGCGCGTTCTCGGGAGTTTCTCTCCGCGCTTGGGCGCGGCGACGTCGACGACGCTCGTCGGATCACGTCGCCGTCTCATGCGCGCCGGGTCCGCTCCGATGCGGTCGAAAAGATCACCGCTCAGATCGACCGCAACGGCGCGCCCGTCATCCAGGGGTTCTTCGCCGCCATCGAGTCCCTGGTGGGCGAAGACGACGCGTTTTCGATGCTGCGAGATGCGGTCAGTCGCACCGCGACGCCCGAGTTTCGCGAGGCGCTGGCACTCCCGGACGATCTCGAGGATGCCCAGATCGTCAGCTTCTTCTTCGAGCTCGGCCAGGCCTACCTGATCGCGCGCGTCGCCGGGGACATGTCCCCGGACGAGGCGCTGCGGCGAGCCTTGATGCGATTGGAAACGGTCGATGCTGCCCGAACGTTTGCCATCGCCGACGTTCTGACCGAGCTGGCGGGCAGTGCCGTGGAGATTCAGAAGGTGGAGGTCGTGCCCGGCGCCTACTCCCCGACCGCCGTCGTGTCATTGGCTCGCACCCCCGGAGCCGATGGGGCAGGCGGCGGACGGCAGCTGACGCTGCACATGAAGCTGGAGTGGGGCGACTGGTACGTCACCTCCGTCAGCCCGACGCCGCTTTCGGACCGCCTGGATTAGAGCACATCTCATGACCTCGACGCGTTGGCCCAAAGACCAGCGAGACGGCGTGGCGAGGTTATGAGATGTGCTCTAGTCCTCAA
>CAYGTG010000231.1:0-9557 GCA_964352485.1 uncultured Nannocystaceae bacterium
GGACCAAGGCCAGCGCGGCCATGACAAAACGCCTCATGGTGCAGACGAGTAGCAGATTTCCAGGTTTGACGCGGAATGCGCAGACTCACAAAACAAGCGGGCCTTTCGATGAAACCGCCGCGGGAGTCCCGTTCTGCTACGGTTGCCGCGCCGGTGCCCAACCCTCGCACCACTGTCCTCGTTGCCAACCCGACCGCGCGCAGCGGTGCGGCCAAGCAGTTCATCGACAACGCGATGACCGCGCTGGCCGAAGCGGGGCTCGCTCCGGAGTTCTTCGCCACCCTCCCCGACGGTGAAACTGTCCCTGCCCTGGCCGAACGGCTCGAGCGAGAGGATGCGGCGCGCGTGGTCTACATGGGCGGCGACGGCACGTTCGCCGAGGCGGCGAAGGCCATCATCCTCTCCCGCGAGCGTTCCGGAGTCGACGTCCCGCTGGGCATGCTCCCGATGGGGACCGCCAACGACCAAGGGCGCTCGTTTGGGATCCTCGCGGGGAACAAGGCCTTGCACCGAAACGTCGAGATCATTGCGGCGGGCATCGAGCAGTGGCTCGACGTCGGTCGCATCGAAGCGATGGACGACAACGACGACGTGGTGCGCAGCGACCTGTGGTTCGACAGCTGCGGCCTCGGGCTGTCGGCGCAGATCCTCTACCGCCGAAACCGGGAGCGCGAGTGGGTCGAGCACATGCCCCTGCTCCGACGCTTCTACCGGGACAAGGTCGTGTACACCAGCGCCACGCTGAGAACGCTGCTGGGTAACCTCGTCAGTCGCAAGTCGTTCTCGCTCGATCTGGTCATCGACGGCCAGCCCTCGCACTACGACGGTGTCACCGACGTCCTCATCCAAGGCACCATCTTGTACGCCGGGGATTGGATCTTTGCCCCTGACGCCAAGCCGGACGATGGGCGGTTTGAGGTCGTCGTGCTTCGCGGACATGCCGACTGGGCTGCGGCGGCTATCGGCGGCCACAAGCGCAACCCGGTCACCTCCGACGATCTCGAAGTCCTCGGCATGCCCAAGCGCGCGGTCCCTCGCGGGAAGACGATCGAGATGACGGTGCACCGTCCCGAAGCCCTGGCAAACGTGCACGCGCAGATCGACGGAGAAGAATTCCAGGCGACGTCGCGCTACCGGGTGGAGAACCTCTTTCACCACCTGCGCATCATCGTCCCCGAGGACGCTCAGTGGGTCTGAGCATGGCTCGCAGACGCGCAGCGCTCGCATTGACGATCGTCTTGGGGTGCGGCGACGCGGACGAAGAGGCGCCCGAGCCGGCGCTCCCCGAGTTTGCGCCACCGGCCGAAGCGCAAGCGCCCCCCCCCGAAACCCGGGACCCGCTGCAACAGCGCCGCGGACAGCTGACCCAGTGGAGCCGCTGCTTGATGCGCACCGGTAGCCGCCTGGAGCGTTCCTGGGCTCGCCTGGAGCAGGACGTCGACACAAAGAAGCTCCGGGTCCGCAATCGAGAGGTTCAACCGTTCTTCGACACGCTCGACAGCGAACTCCTCGACGCCTGTCCACTGGGGGCACGGCCGATCTCGGGGATCCCGACCGCGCTTTCGACCCAAGGCCGGGCCTACGTGCTCGCCGCACGAGGGTACGGCAACCGTGCCGCGGAGCTGCGGGAGTACTTCGACACCCAGGCGTACGTATCGGACAACTGGGCCAAGCTCGAGTCCGATCTCCCTGGACTTCAGGAGTCCTACGCGTCCGCCCACGAGGCCGCCGAGGCCTTCGCCAGCACGCTCGAGGCCGCGCAGGATAAGGCGGATTCGCAATGGCTCGATGCGCTGGGACGCAGCGGCAACGCAGCGTCTGCGGCATGGCACGTGACCAACGTCGCGGTCGTGGGCCGCGCAACCGGGCCCTGCATGACGCCGGAGCGACCCGTGCCTCAAGCCTGCAAGGTGGCCAGCGATGCCTTCACCGCTGCGCGCGACGACCTCGAAGGCTGGCGCCAAGGACACCGGGCCGAGCCAGTTGGCGTGTTCTGGCTCGACGTCTTCCGCAAGCGAACCGAGGATCTCGAACTGGCGATTGCGGGACTCCAGGCGCCCCTGAGCCGGCGGAAGTCGACCGCCGACGCGCAGCTCGCTGCAGCGAGCGTCCGTGTGGCCGAGGCCCGGGCAGCGCTACAAACCGCTGCAAACACGGTCGTGGTCGACTTCCCGTAACTCGAAGACGCTCGCAGCCCCCGGTCTACGCTTCGTCCGCTTCGTACGATTCCATCGGCGGGCACGAGCAGATCAGATGTCGGTCGCCGTACGCGTTGTCGATACGCCCGACCGAAGGCCAGATCTTCGCCTCGCGCACCCAAGGCAGCCCGAACGCGGCTTGCTGACGAGAGTATGGGTGCTCCCAAGCATCCGCCATCACCACGCTGGCCGTGTGCGGTGCGTTCTTCAGCGGGTTGTCGTCCTTGGGTAGGCGCCCTGCCTCGACCTCTGCGATCTCTTCACGGATCGCGATCATCGTGTCGCAGAAGCGGTCCAACTCCGCCTTCGACTCGCTCTCGGTCGGCTCGATCATCAGCGTGCCGGCGACCGGGAACGACATCGTCGGCGCGTGGAAGCCGTAGTCCATTAGGCGTTTCGCGACGTCCTCGGCCTCGATGCCGGCGGTCGCCTTGAACGGCCGCAGGTCGACGATGAACTCGTGCGCCACCCGGCCCGACACCCCCCGATAGAGGATCGGGTAGTGCTCGCCGATCCGCTTCGCCATGTAGTTCGCGCACAGGATCGCGTGCCGCGTCGCCTCGGTCAGCCCCTCGCTGCCCATCATCGCGATGTACATGTACGAGATCGGAAGGATACTGGCGCTGCCGTACGGCGCCGCCGAGACGGGACCTATCGACTGCTCGCCACCGATGTCGACCACCGGGTGGCCGGGTAGGAACGGGGCAAGATGAGAGACCACGCCGATAGGTCCCATCCCCGGCCCACCACCGCCGTGCGGGATACAGAACGTCTTGTGCAGGTTGAGGTGGCAGACGTCTGCGCCGTAGTCGCCCGGTCGACACAAGCCGACCTGTGCGTTCATGTTGGCTCCGTCGAGATAGACCTGTCCGCCATGGTCATGCACGATGGTGCAGATCTCGGAGATCGAGGTCTCGAACACGCCATGCGTGGAGGGATAGGTAACCATCACGGCCGCGAGCTTGTCGCGGTGTTGGGCCGCTTTGTCTCGCAGGTCACTGACGTCGATATTGCCTGCGTCGTCGCAGGCGACCACGACGACCTTCATGCCGGCCATCACGGCGCTGGCGGGATTGGTTCCGTGCGCTGAGACGGGGATCAGGCAGATGTTGCGGTCGAAATCGCCGCGTGAGCGGTGGTACGCACGGATCACCATCAGGCCGGTGTACTCCCCCTGCGCTCCCGCATTGGGCTGCAGACTCACGGCGTCGAAGCCGGTGATATCGGCGAGCCACGCCTCGAGACGCTCGAACATCGCCGTGTAGCCTCGGGCCTGCTCGAGCGGGACGAAGGGGTGCAGCTTTCCGAACTCGGGCCACGTCACCGGGTCCATCTCGGAGGTGGCGTTGAGCTTCATCGTGCACGAGCCCAGCGCGATCATCGAGTGGGTCAGCGAGATGTCCTTGTTCTCCAGCCGCTTGAGGTAGCGGAGCATCTCGTGCTCGCCGTGGTGCTGGTGAAATACCGGGTGGGTCATGAACTCGGAGCTGCGCTCGAGTCCCTTGGGGATCACGACCGCGCCCTCGAATTCGATGCTGTCGAGATCGACCCCGTCGGCACCAAACACCCGCAGCAGAGCCCGCAGGTCGTCGGTGCTCACGGTCTCGTCGAGGGTCACGCCGACGCGCGCGTCGTCGATGGGCCGCAGGTTGATGCCTTCGGCGTCACACCGGGCCTTCAAGGACGCAGCCCCACCGCTGACCTTCACCGCGATCGTATCGAACGCCGCGGCGCTCTCGACCTCGTGTCCGGCACGCCGCACGCCCGCCGCCAAGACGGCCGTGGCCGTGTGAACCCGCCGAGCGATGTCCGTGAGCCCTTGGGGCCCGTGATAGACCCCGTACGCTCCGGCGATCACGGCGAGCAAAACCTGCGCGGTGCAGATGTTGCTCGTCGCGCGCTCACGACGGATGTGCTGTTCGCGGGTCTGCATCGCCATGCGCAGGGCCATCGCCCCGTGAACATCCTTCGAAACGCCAATCACGCGTCCGGGCAGGTGTCGTTTGTGCGTTTCGGTGGTCGCCATGAACGCCGCGTGCGGCCCCCCGTAGCCCAGCGGCACGCCGAAGCGCTGCGACGACCCGACGACGACATCGGCCCCGCATTCTCCCGGCGGCTTGAGCAACGTCATCGCGAGCAAATCGGTGGCGACCACCGCTTGAGCCCCGGCGGCATGGGCAGCCTCGATCGCGGGGCTGGGATCGACGACCGCGCCATAGGTGTTGGGGTACTGCAGCAAGACGCCGCAGGTGTTCTCATCGGGATCCAGCGCGCTGGGTCGGACAACCTCGACGTCGATGCCAAGGCCTTCCGCCCGGGTCTGGAGGATCGCGATCGTCTGCGGGTGGCAGTCGTCGGCGACCAAGAAACGGTTGCGCTTGCCGCGGAGCGTCCGGTGACACATCGCCATCGCTTCGGCGGCCGCCGTGCCCTCGTCGAGCAGCGACGCATTGCACAGCGGAAGCCCCGTGAGGTCGGCGACCATCGTCTGAAAGTTCAGCAGCGCCTCGAGACGCCCCTGCGCGATCTCAGCCTGGTAGGGCGTGTACGCGGTGTACCAACCGGGGTTCTGCAAGATGTTGCGCAAGATGACGCCGGGCGTGAGCGTGTCGGCGTAGCCCATGCCGATGAAGGAGCGACGCACCTCGTTGCGGCGGGCGATCGTCTGCAGCTCGGCCAGCGTCTCCGCTTCGCCGCGCTGCGGTCCAATGTCGAGCCCGCCTTGGAGCCGGATGCCACCGGGCACGGTCTCGCTCACCAGCGCTTCGAGGGTCGGCAATCCGATCGCCTCGAGCATCGTGTGAACGTCCGCATCGCTGGCACCGAGGTGACGGCGGGCAAAGGTGTCGGTGGGTCGGAGCAGCTCGCTGGGGGTCGCCACGGCGGCAGACTACTGCATGGGCCCCCCGATCGCTGCCGACCCAAAAGGGCCCCTCCTCACGTCCTCACCGCAGCGCAGGATCGACGGTGAGCAGCAGATCCAGGCCATCCACGCTGCGCGCACCTTCCACGATGACGAACGGCCGCTCGGCGAGCACCTCGCCCGAGTCTTCGGCGACCGCCCGTAGGCGGTACGAGCCCGGGCCGGTCGACAGGCTCACGCTGAACCGCCCCTGCGCGTCGGACACGGTCCGCCCGATCGAGTCGCCGCCACTGCGGTGCACCGTGACCCGCATACCCTCAGCAGGTGCGTTCCGGGTGCCGTCCGCGCCCTGCAGAAGGACAGACCCCCGCAGCTGGACCAACCCCGACTTCGCGTTGTCGTAGGAGCACTTCGGCGCCATCGGTCCGCCGCCGGGGCCGCCGGGATCGACGGCGGCGTCGGGACAGGTCGCGGGCCGCCCTTGCGCGGGCGAGGAGAGGAACGAGAAGTTCGTTTCTTTGGACGAGCCTGAGCAGGCGGTGAGGAGGCCCACGCCGACGATCAACGACCGCGCCACGGGCGCGGCGGATTGCGAACGGAACGCAAACGAGGGGCGTCCGATGAGCGCGCGAGGTTGACCCATGCCTATCCGTGGCAAGAGTGTCCATATGTACGGTTTTCAGCAAGAGCGCGGGCACGAGCCAGCCCCGGCGCCGTCCCCACGCGGGCGGCTGCAGGACGGCACCCGGGGGTTCATGAACGGCGTCTACCTCTGGATGGCCGCCGGTGTCTCGATCACTGGGGTTGTCGCGTGGGGCATCAGCACCCGGCCGTCCATCCTGCAGGCGGTCTGGGGCAGCTCCCTGGGTATGATCCTGTCGATCGGCACGTTTATCCTGGCGATCGCGCTGCAGCGCATGGTCCCCCGCATGGACCGCAGCCTCGCCGCCGCGGGCTTCTTCGGCTACGCGGCGATGATGGGCGTTGTGCTCTCCTACGTTCCATCGGTCTACCCGGTGGGCAACATCGCGGGGGTGATGGCGGCCACCGTCGGCATGTTCGCGGGGATGGCCGTGCTGGGCTACGTCACCAAGAAGGACCTGTCGGGCATGGGTCAGTTCATGGTGATGGCGCTCTTGGGGGCGATCATCGCCTCGCTCGTCAACGGATTCCTGATCCAGAGCGCCTCGATGAGCCTGGGTATCTCCGCGCTGATCGCCGCCGTGTCCGCGGGTCTGACCGCCTATTACACCCAGGCGATCAAGGCGCTGTACCGAGCCCGAGGCGGCCGCGGCAACCTCGCGGTCCTGGGCGCACTGGTGCTCTACATCAACTTCATCAACATGTTCCTGTCACTGCTGCGCCTGTTCGGCGGCAGCCGGGACTGAGCAGCGCGCACTGAGAGGTTTCGCAGATGAGGCCCCTCCCCCCCCCGGGGTGGGGTTCTTGCGTTTGGTCATCTTCGGACCGGTTGCGGCCAGGGTAGAGTCCCGCCGATGAAGCTGACTGGACGGGTTTTGTGGCTGACGGACGATCAAGACGCGCTGGCGTCACAACTCGCGGGTGAGAACGCAACCTTCTCCACCCAAGACCCCCCCCGCTTCATTTTGGCGTCAACACCGACGCCATGATCAACGGTGCCGCCTGCACCCTGGGCTACACCGGAGACATCCTCGGGCCGTACTTCCTGCAAAACTTCAAGGAGACGGTCGACAAGGACACGGTCAAGAGTGGCGGCTTCCAGGTCGTCGTGGGCGGCGATGCCTACGGCTCGGGGAGCAGCCGCGAGGTCGCGGTTGTCGCCCACCAAGGAGCCGGTATCGAGCTCGTCGTCGCCAAGAGCTTCCAGCGAATCTTCCAGGAGAACATGGTCTACAGCGGGCTCCCGTTCACGACCGACTTCTCCGTCGTCGAGCGCCTGAACCGGGGCGAAGACGTGGACACCGCGGCGCTCGCCCAGGCGCTTCCCCCGTTCTTTGCTGCGGTCGCGCGCTGCGGCGGCCTGCTCCAGTACGGCACGAAGCTCCTCGCCGGAGAGATCGAACCCAGCTACACCCTGCAGCGCCCCGCGGCTCCGATGACGTGCATCGAGAAGATCGTGGCCAAGCGCGCCTGGACCGGCAACGGCAAGCCCCAAGGCCTGGCCTCGGTGCGCCCCGGCGAACAGGTCCTGTGCGAGGCCGGCTTCCGAGGCGTGCACGAGTACACCGGCGGCATGGTCATGGACCTGTACGCGCAGGAGTGGGGCAACGCCCCCGTCGAGCGCCCTGACGACGTCGCGGCCTTTGAAGACCACTTCGTGCTCATCGACCAGCCCACGGTCCCGGACCTGGTCAAGACCCAGCGGCTCTTGCCGGCCCGCCGCCTGCGCGATCAAATGGTCGACGCCGCGAAGGAGCATGGGCTGCGCCTGCACGGCCCCGGACAAGACCTCCCGGCTGGGGTCTGCCACCGCATCGTCGTCGAGGACTACGCGCGGCCCGGCGAGATCATCGTGCTCACCGACAGTCACACGCCGACCGCCGGCGTTCTCAACGCCTTTGCGTTCGGCGTCGGCTCCACCGCGATGTCCTTCGCCCTGCGCACCGGCATGATCCCCGTGACCGTGCCGCGGACGATCCGCGTCTTGGTCGAAGGCGACGCCAAGGGACTGCTCTCACCCAAGGATCTGATCCTCCACCTCATCGGCGACCCCTACTTCCGCGAGGAGCAGTGGCGCGAATCGCCCACCGACACTGCAGTGATTCAGCTAGGCGGATCCGGGCTCGACCAGTGGAATGTCGATGAGCTCTCGGTGATCACCAACATGACCGTCGAGGGCGGCCTCATGACCGGGATCGTCGAGCCGTGTGCGTCGGTACGGACGTTCCTCCAGGAGCAGCGGGGAGAGGACTTCGCCGACGCATTCGTCGAGCCGGACGCAGATGCCGAGTACGTCAAGACGTTCAATATCGATCTCGAAGACGTACCGCTGACGGTCGCGACCCCCGGTGACTCGCGGAATCGCAAGCCGTTGTCCGAGGTATCCGAGGTCGAGGTCCACAACATCGTGATCGCCTCGTGCACGGGTGGATCCCTGACCGACCTGCGCGCCGCCACCAACGTGCTCAAGAACCGGGAGCTCGCCAAGGGCGTCCGCATGACCGTCACGCCCTCGAGCGCTGACGTATTCGCTGCCGCGGAGGCCGAAGGGTTGCTCGAGGAGTTTAAACGCGTCGGCGCCGTCATCACCGCGCCCGGCTGTGGGAGCTGCATCGGAAACGGGCCGGGCGTGCCACTCGAGGGCGAGACGACCGCGAGCACGACGAACCGGAACTTCGACCGACGAATGGGCGCACCTGGGCCCGTCTACCTGGTCTCGCCGGCCGTCGCGGCCGCGTCCGCGATCACCGGACGCCTGACGGATCCGCGCTCACTGTGAGATCTCGGGGCGTCATCGCGCCCAGGAGACTGTCCGTGAGACCAGTTTGGGATTGCGTGACGTTTCGGCCTCCCGCATTCTCGGGGGCGTGGGGACTTTGATGCTGCTGGCGCTCGCGCGACTTTTCGTCGCTCCTGAGCCCAGCCCTGCGCCCACGGACACCGGCGTCCCGGAGGCGGTCGAGACGACGGACCGGACCGGAACTGCGGACACCACGGCACCGCTGCTGCTGATCGACTTCCGCCCCCGGGCCCGGACTCTCGAAGGTTCGCCCCCGACGGCGGGATTCGATCTGCGCAACCCGTTCCGGACCACGACCGGCGAGGCCTCCGTGCCTTCGACCGCCGAAAGTGCGCCGAAGCGCCGGCGCGCCAACGCTCGGCGTCCCGACCTTCGCGACCCCTTCGCCGAGTCGACGGGTCGACCACGAAGGCCGAGCAGGCCCGCCGAGGACCTGCGCGATCCGTTCAACCAGCCGGCGCCGGTGTCGGGGCACTTTGGAAGCACCGGCGGGGTTCCCATTCAGCGTCCGGACACCGTCCGAGCCGGCTGCGCCCAAGCATCGCGCGGCATGGTGCTCGCGCACCGCTAGGCCTGCTCAGCACAGCTCGAGTCACCTGCGTGCACACCAGCGTCGGGTCACAAGCGCACTCGCCGATGGGCTCGTCACAGTCGCCAACGACATCGGCAGACGCCCTCGCGATGTGAGGAGGTCCGCCGGTGCAGCACCAAGAATGCGTCTCAGCACTCGCCGATGGCTTGGTCGCAGTTGTCGGGGCCGCAGGTGGTCGGGTACAGGAATCCCTCCATACACGTCAGCGCCTGGCCGCACAGCAGCAGCGGGTCGCAGTCGTCGGGTGGACACAATCCGATGGGCTCGTCGCAGTTCGTCGGCCCGCAGCCGCTGGGGTAGAGCAACTCGCCGAAGCAAGTCAGCGCGTCGTCGCAGCCCAACTCCGGATCACACTTGGGCTCCGGTTCTTCGCACTCCCCGATCGGCTCATCGCAGTTCTGTGGGCCACACGTGGTTGGGTACAGCATGCCCTCGAAGCAGGTCTCGGCTTCGCCACAGCCC
>CAYGTG010000232.1:0-9547 GCA_964352485.1 uncultured Nannocystaceae bacterium
GTGTGAGCCTGGCGCTCATCGAGCCAGCGAATCGCCGTTCGCGAACCCAGCCCGACGAAGCTCGCCATCAGCCCCTCGAACGCCAGCGGAGCCACGAGTTCGTGGGCGTCTGTCCAGATCGCGGCGCCCATGAGCACCATTGTCGGGCCCAACAGCGCGGGGACGACGACGAGCGCGTCGGCCAGGGATGTATGTCGCCAGCTGTGGGCGTACGCACCGCGGGTCGCGAGGATGGACATCCGAAGCGCCGCAATCCCGAACGCAAGGCCCACGACCGGCTCGGCGACCATCAACGCCAGCGCCGCCCATGCGGCGAGGGTCAGGCCCACGAGGTCGAGGACGAGCTTCGCGGCGAACCCCCACGTCACCGTCGGCAAGCCCCGGCGGACGCTGGGACCAGAAGTTCGGGTCTGCCCACTTGCGGGTTCAGTTTCGGTTCTCAATGAAGTCTCAACGGCGCTCATGCAGAAGTCCTTTTCAACCCGTCACCAAGGCCTCCATCACGTAGGGCGCACGCCCATTGCCGGCAACGGGCCAACCGTTGCCAACAGCCGTTTCACCGGCCGGATCCGGAACTGGGCCCGCATCGGGACCGCGAGTGCGATCGCGTGGTTCGGCCAGCCGCTTTTGTCGGGCTGTGCCACCGGCACATTTCGGTACGATCGCCTCAACGAGAACAGCGACAGCGTCGAGCTTCGCGACCTCGACGACCTGGTTGCCGACAGCACCACGAGCGTCGCTCGGGACAGCGTCCGATATGACTTCAGCGCCCAGAGCGACGAGTACCGGCTCGGCGGCAACGACGTCCTCGACGTGTTCGTGATGGAGCACCCCGAGATGAGCTCACAACGCGTCGGCTTGGGGGAGCTCGCCGGCACCACAGTTCGCAAGGACGGGTTTGCCTACTTACCAGTCGTGGGCAAGGTGAAGGCCCAAGGGCTGACGGTCACCGAGTTCGAGACGGCCCTCCGCCTGGCGGCTGCAAAGTTCGTGGTGGACCCCCAGGTCCACGTCGAGATTCTCGAGCACGAGTCCCAGAAATTCCACGTGCTCGGGCACGTTCGGACACCGGGCTCTTTCCCCGTAGACGGCGACACAACGCTGCTCGAGGCCCTCTCCCTCGCCGGAGGCATCGGGGAGAGCGGGAGCATCGAAGGCGCGACGGTCGTTCGCGATGGCAAGCTCTTGCCGATCGACCTCGCAGCCCTGGTCAAGGGCGGCGACACCTCCCGCAACGTATTCATGCGCAAAGGGGACCTGGTGTACGTACCGGACTCTTCGTCGATGAAGGTTTTCGTGCTCGGAGAGGTCCAGACGCCCACCTCGGTTGCGATTGTCGATGGACGGATCTCACTCGCCGAAGCCATCGCCACCGCCGGGGGACCCACCCCAGCCCGCGCTCGCCGCGAACTCGCGGTGATTCGCGGCGGCTTCGCCGAGCCGATCGTGTACCGGATCAACCTCGAGGAGGCGCTCTTGATCGACCACCAGATCCAGCTGCGGCCGGGCGACCGCGTGGTGATTGCCCCCACCGGGCTGTCCACCTCGAGCCGCTACATGCAGCAGATCCTTCCCTTCCTCGCCGGCGCGCAAGCGCTCGGGTTGGCGGCCCAAGGCGGCGCCAACGTAGCCACTCAAGCCGCCGCGATCACGCCCACGGCGGCCCAGTAGCGGACACCACTGAGGGTGGCCCCTGGCCGTCGCGACGCTAAGGAACAAGCATGTTTGGACTGTTCCGCAAGAAGCGACGCCGGACCTTCGACGGTGCGGTGGCGCTGCGCCCACGCGACTGCCACACCCACGTGGTCCCCGAGGTCGACGATGGCAGTCGCTCCATGCAGGAGTCGCTGCAGATGCTCCGCATGCTGCAGGCACAGGGGGCGGAGCGAATCATCGCGACGCCGCATATCTATCCGGGGAGATTCGATAACGAACCGGACCCACTGCGGCGATCGTTCGATGGGCTGCTCGCCGAAGCGGACAAACACCGCGATATCACCGTCGAACTCGAGCTTGGCGCGGAACATTGGCTCGGTCCGGGGCTCTTGCCCCGCATCGAGGCTGGCAATCTGCTGCCGTTTGGACCCGAGAGATACGTGCTGTTCGAAACCACGACCGGGAGCGAGACGCCGCCCGAGTTGATGGACGTCTGTTTTGCGCTGTCTGACCGGGGGTTCACGCCGCTGATCGCCCACGTCGAACGCTACCGCTACCTCCGCGGTGAGCCCGGTCTCGAGTTCCTCGAGGACCTGCGATCCGCGGGGGCCCGCTTTCAGGTCAACCGCACCCCGGCGGCCAAGCGCGCCACTCCGCGCGCGAACTTCGTCAAGCAGCTCCAAGAGCGAGACTGGATCGATGAAGTCGGCAGCGACATGCACCGCCCGACCGCATCCGGTCGCCCCGACGCGCCCCAGCGTGCGGCGTAGCGGCGCGTGGTGAAACCAGGCGCGGAGGCTCGCGAAGTCTGATCTGCTTCGAGCTGGTCCGACGGGCTCTCTTGCGCGCCGCCGGGCCGCTACCAGTGCGCCCGCAGGCCCACGGTGAGGTCCCCGTAGACAGAGTCCACCGCAGCAGCGCGACTCTCGAACACCGGGGTGGTTCCGGAGGCGAAGTGCGTCGCAAACCGACCCGCGACGAACGGACCGACCCCGACCGAACTCATCCAGCTGTACTGACCTCGAAAGACACCATGCGCAGACACCCGCGGCTGGTCCCCCGACGCGCCCGCGTCGCGATGCACGACGAACAGCTCCGCGCTCGCCGAGAGCGCGTGAGTGGGCCTGGGGCTGAAGGTGATGCGGGTCGCGGCAAGGCCATGCCGCTGCGTTTTGAGGAAGACCCAGGCGTAGCGCCCCGAAAGACGCCAGTCGAAGGACCAACGGCGCCCGAGCGGATGATGCATGCCGTACCCGAGCTCGAGCAGCGTGTCGCGAACCCCGCCCGGGTGCAGTTCGGCGTCGCCGACCTTCATCTCCAAGACGGCGTGGGTCTGCACGCCGACGAAGATCCGGTCTTGGGCGCGCACGCTTCCCCAACGGGACAGCGGGCTCGCCGACAGCTCGAGCTGATGATGGTGAAGCCGCAATCGAACCGCCGTATTGGCCCCTGTCACGTCGTATGAGGACAACCCGTGACGCCCCCCGACCGCGAGACCGGGAACCAACGAAAGCGCCCACGCCGAGGTGGCGTGAGCTGTCCAAACGCGGTTCTCATACAAACCGAGGCGACGTGGCAAGACGACCCCCCCAGCATCGAGCCCGAGCCAAAGCGTTCGCTTTCCCTGGGGGTCTCGATGTCGAACCGGCCCAAGGTCAGGATGGACCGGTTCTCGAGCGCTCACCTCGGGGGCAAGCAGGCAAGCGCCCAGCAGGGTCGCAATGGCGAACCCGCGGGCCATGTTCAGCCACCGAGGGTAAACTCGATCGCCGTCTCACCGACGCTCTCGAGGCAGCAGTTGGCGCCCAGCGAGTACACGACCTGGTAGCTCTGCCCAGCGTAGATTCGGGTTCCGCCCTTTGCCTGGTTGTACCACTGCAAGGAGACCCGGGTGCGGTCGTCGCTGAGTGTCAGGCTCCACTCCCCGGATGCGCTTGGCGGCGCGGGGACCAGCATTCCATCGGCGGTGAGCGAGAGGCTCACACCTGTGCGGGGGCTGGCAACATTGACCTCGATCGCCTCCGCGATGGTCTCCAGCGCGAAGTCGCTGGTTGCGTCGAAGGAGCGGTGGACACCGTCTCCCTGGTCGGCCTCTGCAATCTCGGGCAGCGGCTCGCTCAGCTCAAAGGACATGGCGGCCAACTCGCCCGCCTCCTGCCCTTCGGCGACGCCATCCCCGTCAGGGTCCAGCGTCATCTCTTGTTCGTCGGAATCGACTTTCGATCCCGAAGGAGTGATGTCATCGCCGCAGCCTCCAATGAAGAGTGCGGCGGAAAGGAAACTCAGTGTGATGTGTCGTCTCATGGTTCGTCCTTGACCGGTGAAACGAACATGCGGCGACCCTATGGACGTGCCAGGTCCAAGGAGGTTCCCTCACCCGCGCCACTCGTCCGGCTTTGGACCACGGGGGAGCACGACGAACCGCCCGACGACAGCACCGGTCCGCAGCCGCCCGATGAAGGAGATCAGCCGGCCACGGAGTCTGCGACCGCGCGCAGCCATGCGACGCCCAAGTCTCGGTCGGATTCGCTGAGTCGCTGCACCCACGGCACGTGCCCAAGCTCGGGCGCGAGCTTGATCTGCGATCCGAACGGGGACTGAAGATCCGACTCGAGCTGCAGCGACGGCATGGATTCTCCGCGCTCGGCGAGAAACGCCCCAAGTCGCTTCACCCGCTCGGCGATGCATAACTCGAGCGTCTCGATCCCGGCCGACACGACGATCCGCTCGGCTTCCTGAGCCCGTGCCAGCCGGACGTCGCGGTACCAGGTCCGCAGTGCGACAAGGTTGGACAGGTAGGCCACGTTTCGTCCGGCCCTCGGCTCGGGGCGGTCCAGGTGTCCGGGATCGCGGACAGCGTCGAGCGCTCGGATCGGCTGCAGGCTGAGCCGTCCGGCTTCGACGGGCTTGCGCACCACCTGTCCGGCCCCGGTGATCGCTCCGAAGTCCACGCGGCCGGGCCCCACCAGCCCCGCCGACCCACCGAGAAAGATCTTCGACTCGCGCAAAAAAACGCCGCGCGGGACATCACCGATGAGCGAAGGCGTCGCCTTGTCTCCGCACGCGCCCCAGGGCGTGAAGTTGAAGTGGATGAAGCCGCTGCCGACTTCAGAGTGATCTCTGCGGGACGTGCCCCCGGCCATCAAGCAGTCGCAGAAGTTGATCAGCGAGCCCAGCGTCACGAAGCTGAGCAGGATGGTGTGCTTGAGGCCCACACCGTGCGCAGTCGAGGCCTCCTCCTCCAAGATCGTGCCGGGCCGAACGTGCGCCGCCGCGCCCAAGCTCGCCTTGGAAAACAACACGGCACCCTCGACGTACCCCGACGCAACGCTCGCCCCTGCACCGAGCACCGCATCTCGGACGGTCGCTGGCCCCTCCGTGCCGATCTCCGCCCCCTCCGCCAGGAACGTGCGGGCTCCGTGTAGCCGGGTTCCGGGGTGGAGTGTCGTACCCGGTCGCACCCGCTCGGGCACGACGTCCGCATCGATGAACGTCTGCCGGGGATCGACAATCTCGACCCCACGGGCCGCGAATTCGCGCAAACGCTGCTCCAACGCCCCGGCGCCCACTGCTGTGAAGCTACCACGAGGCTCGGCCTTTCTTGGGTGCCCAGTGGGCTGGTGGAGTTTCCGAGCCGCGCCCTGGTCGGCCGGCTGAGTCTGTTCTACGATGGGGGTGCAGGGTGAACGAGGAACAAACCGTCATCCGACGCCGGCAACCGATTGAGGGCTGGGCGTCCGCCGAAGTCAATGCGTACCTGATCGTCTTGTCGGGTCGGTCCGTGGGCAAGATGTTCAAAGTGCCCGTCGGCCAGGTCGACCTCGGCCGCTCGCTCGAGGCCGACGTTCGGCTCGAAGATGAGGGGGTCTCCCGAATCCACGCCAGCATGCATCGGCGCGACGACGGAACGGTCATGCTCGATGACCGGGGCAGCACCAACGGCACCTACGTCAACGGCACTCGGGTGGACCAGATGGAGCTCAGCGACGGCGACCGCATCCAGGTCGGCTCCGTCACCATCCTCAAGTTCTCCTATCAAGACTCGCTCGAGGAGCAGTTCCAGCAGCAGCTCTACGAGAGCGCGACGCGGGATCCGCTGACCCAGGCGTACAACAAGCGATTCTTCACCGAGCAGATGGAGAAGGACTTTCTGCACGCGGAGCGCCACAAGCTCGACCTGTCGTTGGTGAGCATGGACGTTGATCACTTCAAGATGATCAACGACACCCATGGCCACCCCGCAGGCGATCACGTGTTGCAGCGGCTCGCTGCCGCGGTGATGGGCTCGCTGCGAGCCGAAGACGCATTCTGCCGAGTGGGCGGAGAGGAGTTTGGCATCATCATGCGGGACTGCGACTCCGCCGAGGCCATGGTCCTCGCCGACCGGCTGCGGGCGCTGGTCGAGGCGACCCGTTTCGTCTACGGCGGCAAGGAGATCCCAGTGACGATGTCGCTGGGCGTCGCCACCTTCGACGGGGCGCGCCACAAGACCGGGCTCCAGCTGATCGAGGAGTCGGATCGGAACCTGTATCAGGCCAAGCGCAACGGGCGTAACCGCGTCGGTGGTCCAAGCTCTGCTTGACAGAGCCAGCGACGACGACTCGACGACGACTCGAGGACCACTCGAGGACTACGGTTTCCGCTGCGGCTGCGCGGCGTCGCGCCGAGACACTGAGGTAAGCTCCGCAGCGATGGCGAATCTCACCGACGACGAGCTGCGCGAGGCTGCAGCCGAGGCTGGGATCTCTCCGCAGGAGCTGCGGATCGCGCTGGCCGAGCGCGCGGGAGACCTTCCGGCAACCCAGGACGCGGGGAGTGCCGTTGGCGCTCTCACACGGGGGACCTCGGCCGCCCACGTCGAGTCGAGGATCGACGCGCCGCCAGCGGAGGCCCTAGCATCGGTCCGCAGCTCCCTAGAACGGCAGACTGGACGCGGTGGCCATGGACAGGGCGACGGCTCGGCAGACATCGTCGACGACGACGCCGGACTCACCTACAAGATTCGCAGCACGCCCGACGGAGCCGGGGGCGCGCTCGTCCGGGTCGACATCGACACCTCTGCCGGCAAGGGCGTCCAAAGCCTCGCGGCCACCGGCCTCGCCGGAGTCAGCCTGACGATGCTGGCGCTGGGCATGCTGTTCAGCACCACGTTGGTCTTCGGTGGTCTGGGCCTTGGGGCCCTGGGCGCCGTCCTCGTCCTGCGGAACTTCACCAAGCTCCGCGGCGCAGCCGGCCGCGCCCAAGCCCTGGCCTCCCACGCGCTGATGGAAGCCGACGACAACGCTCAGCGCGCACTCCCCCCGTCCTCCTAGAGGCGTCTCCGTCCGCGACAAAGCCCTCCGGTGCGACCACCAGAGGGCTTCTTCGTTGCCGCGGGCTGCTCAGGCGCTGCGGCGACGACGAAGGGCGGCGAGACCGAAGAGGAAGCCCGTCATCCACACCGCGCCGACCGGGGAGGACGTCGTGCATCCGCAACCGGCCCCGTCGACACCGGGCTGCGGGGTGTCGTCGAGGTCTCCCCCGGGCTCGGGCGGGACGCCGTTGTAGCCTTGCTCGATGTTGTAACTCCGCAGGGCCGAGTCGATCGCCTCGGTGTTGTTCACCAGCATCATGGGCGCGCCGGCAGCCGGCATCTCGTCGACCTCTTCTTCCCAGAAGTCGTCGCCACCGATGTTGGGCCAGGACTCTCCGGCCGGCACGTACACTTCGCGCCCGTCGGGCAGGGTCCACAGGTTGTCCCCGTTGCACAGCAGTCGGCTCGTTGCGGTGCGGATGTTCTCGACGTCATCGAGATCCGGGTTCATGTGGAACATCGGATCGGCGGTCATCTCGGACGGAGAGATCGTCGTGTACATCCGCGTCAAGTAGTCGTGGGTCGCCAAGAGGTCGACCGCGTTCTGGCCCGGCTCGATGACGCGCTCCAGCAGGCGCGCAGAGAACGTGTCACCGTCCGCCCACAGATCCAGGTTGATCAGATCCGCGTACTGCTCGGGGTTCAGATAGAAGTCGCGCGGTTCGACACCTTCGGGCACCAAGAACTCGTTGACGAGGGGTTCGATGAGCGGGTGCAGGCCGAAGCAGACGTCGTCATCGATGGTGAAGTCGTACTCGCACGAGAACAGCCCCTGACCCATCAGCGTCGAAACGGCGAGTGTGGGGTCCAGTCCTCGAAACGCGCCGGCGTCCCAGCCGGGCTGGAACACCGAGAATGTCTGAACCACGTCGCTGGGTCCGGCGTACTCGGTGACGAAGGCCCTACCATCGGCGCCCTCGGAATCGACCGCCTTGGTGATGACTTCCTTGTAGTTCGACGCCTGATTCGTCCAGTCGATCTTGAGCGCGTTGACCAGCACGTGCTTGTAGGTGCTCGGGACAACGCGGTTGTCGGACAGGAAGTACGTCCGCACATCCATGTCGTCGACGGCGGCGATGCGGGTGAGCCTCAGCGGGACGCATGGGTTGGTGTGATCGAACTTGAGCGCGATGGGGTGGAGCTCATCCACATCGGCTCCACCGGTGAGCTTGATGGCGATGAAGTTGTGGTCCTCGGCGAGGTACTCCTCGATGATCGGGAGCGCGGACTCGTCCTGCTGGTACTCGTTCTCTTCGAGCCAGTCGAACACCTGCTGGGCGGTGAGGTCACCGCCCTCAGCCTCGCCGATCACGGTGATCTCGTAGGCGCCGACCTGCTCCTGGGCGAGGACGACCGGACCACCACCGCCGGCGGTGTCACTCCCAGAGGGGTCCCCGGTTCCACCGGCCCCGTTGTCGGCACCGGTTCCAAAGCCCTCGTTGTCGTCGAGGCTGCAGTCGTCGGCCGTGTTGGCAATCCCGTAGGTCGGGACGCTGGCAGACTTGACCGCATCGATCAGCGCCTGCGACCCGACGTTGAAGTCAGTGGGCACCGAGGACGACGGGATGAGCCACGCGAAGTTCTCCGCCTCGCCCTCATACTCGATCCGGATGTGAACCTCGATCTGATCCCCGTCCATGACGAACAGGATGTCCTCACCCGTCTGGTCGACCGGCATCGGCTGTGGGCCTCCATCGCAGAAGAATCCACCGCACGCCTCGGCGGGTTGAGGGGCAGCCACCATCACGGCACCCGTAAGGACAGTCATCAGCGATCCAGCAAAGAGTCGTTTCATCGGTTCTCCAAGTGTTGGCCCCAAGGCCCCAAGCAAGCCGCCGCACGTTCTCCAGCGGCACTCGCCCGCCCGCCGGAGCCCGTCGACTCCCCGAGTGTAAGCATGAGGGATGCCAGATCGGAATTCCTGGTGGTCACGAGGGTAAACCCGGGGAAACGCGACATTCACGGCAGGATTCGCTTCGGCACCCTGACAGTCATGTCGCGACTGCTATCGTCGGGGCGAATGGTCTCCGACACCTTCGCTGCGGTGCGTACCGCCATCCTCACCGTCTCGGACACACGTACGGAAGAGACCGACACATCGGGCCGCCTGGCCGAAGAGCGCCTGCGAGAGGCTGGCCACCACGTCGCCTGGAAAGAGATCGTGCCCGACGTCCTCGAGCGGGTCCGGTCTTCGATCCAGAAGGCGATCGACGATGACAACGTCGACGTGCTGATCACGACCGGTGGTACCGGACTCACGGACCGCGACATCACCCCCGATGCGCTCGAGCCCCTGATCACCAAGCCCATCCCCGGGTTTGGCGAGCTGTTCCGAATGCTCAGCTACGAGGAGATCGGCACCTCGACGATTCAGAGCCGCGTCACCGCCGGGCTGTGCAGCGGCACGTTCGTCTTCGCGCTTCCGGGATCGACCGGCGCAGTCCGAACTGCGATGGACCGCATCCTGATCAAGCAACTGGACGCTCGGCACAAGCCCTGCAACTTTGTAGAAATAATGCCACGTCTGGACGAACATCT
>CAYGTG010000233.1:0-9498 GCA_964352485.1 uncultured Nannocystaceae bacterium
TCAAGACGCCGACCAACCGAACGCCATCGTTCGCGGAACCGGGTCGGCTGGGACAGTCGCTGCGGGTGCGTCTCGAGCTCAAGCTGCTCGCTGACGTCGGAATCGTCGGCTACCCGAACGTTGGCAAGTCGACGCTGATCTCCAAGATTTCACGCGCGCAGCCCAAGGTGGCCGACTACCCGTTCACCACCCTGGTTCCGCAGCTGGGCGTCGTGTCGATGAGCGACCAGCGAACGATGGTCGTCGCGGACATCCCCGGACTCATCGACGGTGCGTCCGAGGGCAAAGGTCTTGGACACCAGTTCCTTCGGCACCTCGAGCGAACCCGCGTCTTGCTCCATCTGCTGGCGCTCGACGAGGATCCCAACCGCGAACCCATGGGCGACCTCGAGGCCATCGAGGCCGAGCTGTCCAAGTACGGGACGTTTGAGGGACAGCCCCGGATCGTGGCGCTGAACAAGTCGGACACGTTGATGGACGACAACGGCAAAGCCCTCATCGCCGACCTTCGCGCCGAGCTGAAGGCCAAAAACATCCCGCTGTTCGTCATCTCGGCCCACACCGGCAAGGGCGTTCCGAAGCTGCTCGAAGCCATCTGGCGCCGCGTGGACCGCTGAGCGCGGCCGAGACTTCTCTCGCTCGATCGGGCGCGTTGGGCGCTGTCGTTGCACGTCTGCGCAGCTCCGGATCTTTAAACACGGATCCTGGCCGCGAGTGCGACCAACGATCGATGTCCTGCAACAGCAGTGGCGACCCAGCGCGGTTCCGGTCCGGGTCTGGCCCCGGGTCGAACGAGGATCAGTTTCGGCCGCTTTGGTGGCTCGTCTCGAGGGGTGCTGATACGGTGGCACGCGTGCGTAGACGTGGTGTGAACCGAGCCATTGTGTGGGGCAGCGGCGTGTTCGCCCTGCTCTGTTTCTTGGTTCTGGGCGCCCCGGGAGCCAGCGCGGCCCCGCCGCCCACCAAGCCCAAGGCTGCGGCCGCCCCCGCGAAGCCGGCGACCGCGAAGCCGGCTGCCGCTACAGACAAGCCTGCGAAGAAGCCCGCGAAGGGCACCGTCAATCCCATGGAGGGTGTCGGCAGCAAGGCCTCGTCGGACGTTCGGCAGAGCGACCTGTACGGCGACCGCCTCAACTCGCTGCAGGCGGACGTCGACGGGCTCAAAGACCGGATCTTCCGCAGCAAGGCTCGCTTGTCGCTGCTCAAGGAGACCGTGCTGCGCGGCGTCTTGGCGGGCAGCCGGGTCATCCTCGCGCATCGCAACCTGATGGGCTCGGGCTACAAGCTGGTGCGGGTCGTGTACACGCTCGACGGCGCGCAGATCTTCGCCAAGAACGACGAGACCGGCAGCCTCGACACCGAGGACGAGTTGGTCATCCTCGACGGCAACCTGCCTCCGGGGCCGCACAACGTTCAGCTCGAGCTGGTCTACACCGGCCACGGCTACGGCGTGTTCTCGTATCTGTCTGGCTATACTTTCACGTCGAACGGCGCGCACAGCTTCACCGCGCCGGAGAACGGTGCCATCAAGATCGTCTCCTCGGGATACGAAGAGGGCAACCTGACCACGGAGATGGATGACCGGCCCCAAGTGAACTGGCAGGAGCAGCCGCTCGACGCGAGTGGCCGTCCGTTGCCGAAGCAGCGCCGGCGGTCCTCGAAGTCCAAGGCCAAGTCGAAGGCGAAAGCACCCAAGAAGTCCTCGAAGTGAAGCGCTCCTGCCAACAGGTCTTGCTCGCGCTCACGGTCGTGTCTGGCACGATCGCGGTGCCCTCACACGCCGAGGCCGCGCCGGCCCGACGTCGCAAGAAGGACGCGGCCAAGCTCGGCGATCTCGTGCAGCGGCTGCGCGAGTCAGAGGCCAGCGTGGTCAAGGCGGAGCGCGCCGCAGCCAAGGACGTCGTTCCCACGGACACGCAACTGGCCAAGCAGCTGGTCGCGGGGCAGCTGCAGATGGCCGAGGGCGACTACGAGGGGGCGGCGATCAAGTTCCTCGATCTGGTCGAGAACTACGGTGAGACGCCCGCAGGTGCGCAGGCGGTGTTCTTCCTCGGAGACGCGCTCACCAAGATGGGCATGGAGCAGTGGGCGATCGAGCTGTTCTCGAAGAACCTCTCCGACCGGCGACCGGACGCGAAGCGGTTCCAGCAGCTGTCCGTCGCCCGCATGTTCGACCTCGCGATCCCCAGGCGTGACGATGGCTTCGCCCGCCGGCCCGGCTTGTCCGCGACCCCCGAGGTTCGAGCCCGCCTGCAGTCGGTCGGCGTCGACGTCTCCGTGGCGCCTCCAGGCGGCATCGTCAGCGAGGACGACGCGCAGCGGTTGATGCAGTGGGCCGAGTCGTTCCCGCGATCCGATCGGGACCCCGAGCTGCGCTATGCGTACGGGCGCTACCTGTTTCTCACCGAGCGCTTCGACAAGGCCGTGGCCGAGCTCGAGTCGCTCAGTCCGATGGACATTCCGATCAGCGGAGGCGGGCCGGAGGCGAAGTGGCGGGTGCGTGCGGCCTATGTCGCGGCCTCGGCATCGGCGGGGGCGGGCGAGCTGGACGACGCCCTCGCGCGCTTCGCCAACATCGTCAAGGCCAACCCCAGCAACCCTCGCGACCGTCAGATCAAGCAGCTGTCGTGGCTCGCGATCGGCCGCATCCAGCACGACACCGGGGAGTCCGAGGAGGCCATCAATGCGTACCGGCAGATCGGTCGCGACTCGCCGTTCTTCCCCGAGGCGATGTACGAGACCGCGTGGACGCTGCTGGGCAACAAGCAGTACGAGCAGGCCATTCAGGCGCTGGACCTGCTGCTGATCTACGACCCCGAATCCCCCCTCTCGGCCGAGATCAAGCAGCTCCGCGGCAAGATCAAGATTCAGCAGCGAGACTACGCCAGCGCCGAGGAAGAGTTCCTCACCCTGCGCCGCGAGTTCGACCGGCTGGGCAAGCGGATGTCCAGCAAGCTCTCCACCCAGTCCGATGCGCGGGCCTACTTCGCCGCGGTCGTCGGCGAGGACATGGAGAACTTCTCGCTGACCTCGCTGCTTCCGGCCGCCGCGCTGCCGGTCGCGCGGACGCTCGATTCGGCGGTGCATGCCGAGGCCGTCTCGCGCGAGGTCGGCATGCTTCAGCGCGAGCTGATCGAGACGCGGGACCTGCTCGCGCGCATGGAAGAGGCCGTGCAGGCGCGCGAGAAGGCGCGGCTGTTCAACGACCTGGGCGCGCACGCGACCGGGCTCGACAACGTGGACAAGGACCTCCTGGAGGTTCGAGAGGCCCTGGTCTACCGGCTGGCCTCGGGGCTCAAGGGATCCTCGCTCGACCGCATGGAAGCCCAGCGGGCGCTGCTGCGTCGCCGGGTCGACGAACCGCTTGGGGCTCGGGGCCCGGACTACCGAAAGACGGTTGCCAAGCTGGAGCGGCTCGGCGAGCAGGCCCACAAGATGGACCTCTTCATCACCGAGATGCGAGCGCAGCTGATCGCCGCCGAGCGCTACTACGACGAGACGCGCAAGGACCAGAAGATCGACCGCCAGGGCTTCCTCAAGCAGGCGGCGGAGCAGCGCAACGAGATCGCCGAACTCGAGAAAGCGTCCAAGGCGTTGCGGGACAAAATCTCCCGCGCCAAGTCGGCGGTCCGCTACCAGGACCCGCTCTTGGCCGCTCAGCAGAAGGCCAACCGCGCCTATCGAAAGCACCTGCAGGGGATGTGGGGCGCCCTCACCAAGGCGTCCAAGGACCCCGACGCGAGCACGGTGATGAGGCGGGTCGAGGGCATGCAGGTGCGGGTGGACAACACCCGCGGTGCGCTCGAACGCTCGGCCGCCAAGCGGCTGCAGGGCGCGGTGACGATCCTGGTCGAGGAGCGCGCCAACCTGGACCGCTACCTCGTCGAGTTGACCTCCACCACCGGCAACACCAAGGCCGTGGTGGCATCGGTGCTGGAGGCGGCCTATGTCGATGTGGTGAGTGAGATCGGCAACCTCACGATGCGGTCCGAAGTGGGCCTGCTCGACGTCGCTTGGGCGATGAAGGAGTCCGAAACGGACGAGGTGGGCCGGCTGGAGCGCATCAGGGACCGCGACCTCCGCGAACTCGAGCTCGCGATCGAGATGGGACTGGAGGACCTCGGAGAATGAAACGCCTCCACGCCAGCGTCGCCGTCGTCCTCGGACTGAGCCTGCTCGCGCCCACCGCCGTGTCGGCCCGGATGCTGCCGGGCGACATGAACACGCTCGGCAGCGACGAGGAGCGCGAGAAGGAGCGCAAGCGCCGGATCGCCGGCGAGCCGGGCTCGGGCGTCCCGCTCGACCGACAGATTCGACCGACCGACACCGGCCGACTCCAGGCTCCGCTGCCTCTGCGGCCCAAGGACGCCAAGGAGTCCGAGGGACTCGACACGATTGAGTAGCTTCTGGGCCGCTACAAGGCTGCCCAAGAAGCCGCCGCGCACACCGTCGCCTCTCAGCTGCGGATCGGCGGCGCTCAGGGCCGCCGCGCGCTCGAGAACCACTACGACCGCCAGATTCGCGAGCACCAGGCCAAGGCCCGCAAGATGCGGGCGCAGGCGATTCGTCGCTACGCGGACTTCCTCGAGGTCCACCCCGACGACGCCACCTGGACCCCGGAGATCATGTATCGCTTGGCCGAGCTTCACTTCGAGGCCAGCACCGAGCGGCTCGCCCGGCAGGAGGACGCGTTCTCGAAGGAAGCCGAGGCGTACCAAGCCGCGGTGGAGAAGAACCCGGAGGCCACCATCGAGCCGCCTCCAAGCCCCAAGGCGGACTACGCGGAATCGGTCGATCTGTATCGCGGCATCGTGGCTCGTTTCCCGCGGTTTCACCTCGGCGACGGCGCGCTGTACATGATGGGGACGCTGTTCTACGAGATGGAGCAGCCCGAGCAGTCGCGGCAGAGCTACCTGGCGCTGGCGTGCGCGAACAAGTTCGAACCGCCGAACAAGGACGGCACCAATCTCGCCGAAAAGCGCTTTCCCGAGGGCATCTACGGGGACTGCGACGGCTGGAAGAAGGACAGCGAGTTCGAAGCCGAGGCGTGGCTGCGCATCGGGGAGACCCACTACGACGTCGACCAGTTTGGGCCCGCTCTCGAGGCGTATGCCAAGGCCGCCGGCACGCCCGAGGACGACCTCTACGACGAGGCGCTCATCCGCATGGCGTGGACGCTGTATCTGATGCGCGAGTTCCCGCAGGCCGCCGAGAAGTTTGACGAGTTCATCCGCTACGCCGACGCGCGGCGCGACACCGAGGAGGTCTCCGGCGCGCTCGCGCTTCGCGATGACGCGGTGAGGTACCTGGCCAAGACCTACGTCGAAGAAGACTGGGACAACGACGGCAACCCGGACCGCACCCGAGGCTACAGCCGCCTCGACCGCGACTACAGCAAGCGCGGGAACGAGCGGCATGTGCCCGAGGTCTACGCGGCGCTCGGCGATCTGCTCGCGTACCAAACCGACTTCAAGACCGCGATCGGCATCTGGCAGAGCACGCTCGATCGATGGCCGATGGCTGCGGCGGCGCCGTCGATTCAAGACCGCATCCTCAAGGCCCACGAGATGCTCCAGCAGAAGGACGGCGCGACGCGGGCTCGGGACGCCCTCGCCACCAACTACCTTCGCGGAACCAAGTGGTTCTATGCCAACGAGGATGACCCCGACACGATCGAGGCCGCGCTCAAGCTGGCCGAGGGCGCATTGGTGGCGACCGCTGTCGATCACCACGTCTACGCTCAGGAGCTGCGCGGCGAGGGAAAAACCGAAGAGGCCAAGGCCGAGTACAAGATCGCCGCCCGGGCCTACGAGGCGTATCTCGAGCGCTTTCCCGACACCGAGTCCTCCTACGAGTACCGCTACAACTTCGCGGATGCGCTGTACTACAGCGACGAGTATCTCGGGGCGGCCGACCAGTACGGCCAGGTCCGCGACTCCAACATCGACAACCGCCTGCAAGAGGACGCCGCGACCGGAGCGGTGCTGGCGTACGAGTCCTACCTCGAGGACCAGATCACCTCGGGTGGATATTCGCGACCCGACATGCCCAAGGACGGCATGGAAGGACCCTTCGACACCCCGATGGACGTGCCCGAGGTGGAGCGCTCGCTGCAGGAGTCGTACGACCGGTTCGTCGCGCTTCGCCCCGACTCCGAGCAGGCCGGGACGATGGCCTATCAGGCGGCCGAGATCTCGCAGCGCTACCTGAGGTTTGATGAGGCGCAAGGGCGCTTCGAGCGGGTCATCGACGATTACTGCAGTCAGAACATCGCCATCAACGCCGGCCAGGCGATTCTCGATGCTCGCGTCGTGCTCGAAGACCTCGAGGGCGCGCAGCAGTGGACCCAGAAGCTCGGCGAAAAGGGCTGCGGCGAGGGGGCCGAGAAAGAGAAGTTTGCCGGGCAGCTGACCGCGCTGGGCAACGCGGTTCGTTTCAAGGAGGCCACGATCCTCTACGACGCGGGCGAGTTCGAGGCTGCGGCCGACCGCTACGTCGCGCTGGTCGACCAGGCCCCCAAGGACCCGAACGCCGACCGAGCGCTCAACAACGCGGCGGTGGCCTACGAGAACATCGGCCGGTTCTCCTCCGCCAGCCAGACCTACAAGCGCATCTACAGCGGGTACCCGGACTCGGAGTTCGCCGACGATGCGCTGCTGCGGACCGGCTTCAACCACTCTCGATTCTTCGAGTACGACGAAGCCGTTCAGTCGTACACGATCCTCGCCGAGGACGAGCGCTACAAGGACAGCGAGTTCCGAGACGAGAGCCTGCAGAACGCGGCCGAGGTGCTCGACGCTCTGCAGGAGTACGAGCGCAGCTCGCAGATGTATCAGCGCTTTGCCGAGCAGACCACGGACCCGGCCGAGGCCGCGGAAGCCCGGTTCAAGGCCGCACAGGTGCTGGGCAAGACCGAGAAGCACAAGAAAACGATCTCCGCGTACCAAGCGTTCCTCAACCAGCACACCGCGGACGCCGGGCAGAGCGAGCGGGTGGTCGAGGCGCAGCTGCGGATCGGGCAGGCGCACGAGCAGCTGGGCAACCAGAAGCAGGCCGACGAGTACTATCGGCAGACCGTCGCCGAGTTCGAGTCTCGCCAGCTCAAGCCCGCATCTGAGGCGGCCGACTTCCCCAGTGAAGCGCAGTTCCTGTTGGCGTCCGCCGAGCTCGACAAGGTCTCCGCATCCAAGATCAAGAGCACCAAGCGGGCGAAGCTGGAGAAGGAATCGAAGCAGCTGCTCGAGTCCGTTGTCGCCGCAAGCCTCGAGTTCGACAAGGTCGTCGACTACAAGCGCGTCGACTGGGCGCTGGGCGCAACCTTCTCCAAAGGGAAAGCGCTCGAGCAGACCGCGATCAACCTCCGAGACGCGCCGGTCCCCAAACAGCTCAAGGAGTACAGCGAGGCCTGGTTCGCCTACAAAGACATCGTGGGGGCTGCGGCCGATCGTTTCGAAGCCATCGCGCTCTCGGAGTACGAGGCGACGATCAAGCTCTCCAAGGCGTACAGCGTGGAGAACGAGTTCACCCGCGCCGCGCGGGAGCGGCTAAACATCTATAAGCCCGACGAGTATCCGTTGCTGCGTCAGCCCGCACTGGACCTGCAGGTGGAGGATTTGCGATGAGCGAGCGGCACCAGCCTTTGCTGCGCGCGGCGTTGTGTCTGGGCCTTGGTCTTGGGGCGTGGGCTTGCGACAAGGACGGGGCGTCCTCGAAGGATCCGGGCGCCGATCGGACCTCGGCCCTCGAAGACCTGGAGCCGGACGATGGGTCGGCGAAGACGCCCTCGGCCAAAGACGCGACGGCCAAACCGGCCGCGCAGGACCTGCCCAAGGTTCAAGACCGCGATCCGGAGGAAGAGAAGCGCAAGATGGCGTCGTCTCGGCAGCGCAGCGCGCAAGCGCGGAAGATGCTCGAGCAGAAGAAGTTCACCGAGGCGGTGACCAATGCTCGCGCCGCGCTGAAGATTCACGAGCAGAACGTCGACGCGATGATGGTGCTCGGCGAGGTGTTCTACCGCGAGGGCAAGCACGAGCTCGTTGTCTCGGTCACCACCACCGCGCTCGCCGTCGACGAGAAGGTGCGAACGCCTCAGGACACCTCGGCCGTGTACAACCTCCAGGGGTTTGCGCTCGCCTCCTTGGGGAAGGACCAGATGGCGACCCAAGCGTTCAAGAAGGCGGCCGAGGCCGACGACAAGAATGCCGCCGCCTGGAACAACTTGGGCACCCGCTATTTGAGGGCAGGGGACGTGGGCACCGCGGCCTCGTGCTTCGAGTATGCGCTCGAGCTCAAGCCGGGCTTCGCCAAGGCGCATCTCAACCACGGGGCTGCTTTGCGTGCGCAGGGGAAGCTGGTCGAGGCCGAGAGGGAGATTCGCAAGGCGTTGCAGCTGAAGCAGAACTACCCCGAGGCACACTTCAACCTCGGCGTGCTCTACCTCGATGCCCAGACGATGGGCGACATGACGACGACGAAGCGGCTGCAAACCGCAATCTCGAGCCTGGAGCGCTACAAGCAGCTCTCTGGCGGTCGCGCGACGACCGAGCCGCTTGCGCGGGGGCTGGGGTCTAAGAAACGGATTGCTCCCGTCTCGGTGGAGCGGGCCGACGACTACATCCGCTTGGCCAAGAAGGGCATCGAGCGGGAGGAGCGGAACACCAAGCGGAAGGCCGAGCGAGCTGCGAAGTCGGCGGAAGAGGCCGACACGCCACAATCTCCAGGCGCGGCAGATGCAGCGGCGTCGGACGCCGGGACGGAAGACGGCGATGCGGCCGCCCCGGTCAAGCCCGGCGAATCTCCCGCGAAGCCTGGCGAGCCCGTCTCGCCGGAGAAGCCCGGAGGATCCCCGAGCACGCCGGCCAAGCCGGGCGGCTCGCCTTCCGCGCCGGCCAAGCCGGGCGGATCCCCACAGGCGCCCGCAAAACCCGGTGGATCTCTTCAACCCAAGCCCGCCCCCGGCGGTTCGCCGAAGGCCCCAGCGGAGCCCGGAGGGTCTCCCCAGGCGCCCGCGAAGCCCGGGGGATCTCCGGAAGCGCCCGCAAAACCCGGTGGTTCGAAGCCTCCCACCGACGGCCCGAGCGCACCTGCGAAACCGTCAAAACCCACTGCGCCGGCAACCAAGCCCGCTCAGCCGGCCCCCACAAAACCCGCTCCCGCCGCGCCGCAAAAACCCGGCGTGCAAAAGCCTGGGAATAAAAGTGCGATGGCGGGGAACCCGCTGGGTCGCGGCGACACTAATCTTGGCGGAGGACGTGCCGAATGGGTCGCGTCTCCCCGCCGCCCCATCAGCCGCATCGTCAGGGTGGGGGACACGAACCTGCCGGGGACGACTCGGTTTTCGACACTGTCACCCCACCAGATCCGAGGTTGGACATGAGCACCACAAACCGAATCAAATCCCGGAGCGCAGCCCTGGCTTCGTTCGGGTCGCTCGGCCTTGTGGCAAGTCTGATCGCCGCTCCGGTGGCGGCCGCACCACCGCAGAACGCATCTCCACAA
>CAYGTG010000234.1:0-9496 GCA_964352485.1 uncultured Nannocystaceae bacterium
CCCGAGACCTACATCTACAACTTCGCCGGAGGGGCCACCACGCACATCCGAGCGATGCATTGCGCGCTGGATGAGTACCTGCTTATCGTCGGCGCGCCGATCAACGTCAACGGTTACTCCGGGCGTTATCCGGCCGAAGTCCACGATTTCGTGTTCACCGGCCTCATGCATGACTTCGAAGAGCACGACTTCGAAGCCCACGACTTCACGGCCGGCGCCTGGGCCTATCTGCCACACGGGGGGCATCGGGTCTACGCGACGGAGACCCCGACGTACATGTTGGAGTATGCCCGTGGATCGGTGCCTGGCATGCTCAGCTTTGGCATTCGGCATCCTCGCCGCGCGATCACTCGCGACAGCAAGAACATGAAGCAGCAGATCCGGATGTGCGCGAGCCGTGCCCTGGCCGCGAACAAGGCGAACCGGCGTCAACGACGAGACCTCCGGCAGACGAAGCGCCGAACGATTCGCGATATCCGCACGGCGCTCCGCGGACGGTAGCCACTGGCCCCTCGCGAACCGCGGTTCGGCCGGGCATAGTGGGCCCGTCCCATGGATCTGCTGTCAGTCGAGAACTTCGCCAACCTGGGCGTGCTGTTGTTTCTGCAAGCCGTACTGGGCTTCGACAACCTCTTGTACATCGCCATCGAGTCCAAGCGGGCGCCGCAGGAGCACCAGAAGTCCGTGCGTCGCAACGCGATCCTGATCGCGATCGCGCTGCGGGTCGTGCTTCTGTTTGCGATGGTGAGCCTGATCGAGCGCTTCGAGAAGCCGTTCTTCGTCATCGACAGCGGACCTATCCACGGCGAGTTCAACTTCCTGGTGATCGTGTTCCTGTTCGGGGGCGGCTTCCTCATGTACACCGCGGTCAAGGAGATCGGGCACATGATGTCCATCGAGGACATCGGCGCCGACGTCACCGATGACGGAACCAAGAAGACCGTCGGACAGGTCATCGCGATGATCGTGCTGATGAACCTCATCTTTTCGTTCGACTCGATCCTCTCGGCGCTCGCGATCACCGACGTGTTCCCGGTGCTCGCGGTGGCCATCATCGGCTCGGGGCTGGCGATGCTGCTGTTGGCCGATCACGTCTCGGAGTTTCTGCGGAAAAACCGGAAGTATGAGGTCCTGGGACTGTTCATCCTGCTGATCGTCAGCATCGTGCTCCTCGGAGAAGGTGGCCACGCCGCAACCTTGACCCTGTGGGGGCATCACGTGGAGCCGCTGGCCAAGAGCACGTTCTACTTCTCGATCGCGGTCTTGGTGATCGTCGACATCATCCAGGGCCGCTACCAAAAGAAGCTCGCCGCCGAGCGAGCCGAACAGGCGGGGTCCAAGGCCGCGAGCCCGGCGGCATGATCCTCACCCGGCGCGCCCTCGTAACCGGTGCCGCATCGAGCGCGCTCGCATCCTCCGCCCGTGCCGACCCCGCGGACGATGAGGAGCGGGTGCTCGAGCGGGCCTGGTCCGACTACAACGAGATTGTTGTCACCCAGGCAGGCTCGGTTCGCACCATGTACTTCGTCCAGGGCGAGCGCTGGCTCATCGAGTCGCGGATCGACCTGCGCGACCCCGACGCACTGAGCCTGAGCGTGTTCCGGTCCATGCGCGCGGCGCTTATGCTGACGCCCGAGCCCAAGCGCGTGCTGATGGTGGGGCTTGGTGGCGGGCAGCTGAGCAATTTTCTCTTCTCGCGCCTTCAAGACGTCGAGATCGATGCGGTCGACATCGACCCCGAAGTGGTTCGACTTGCACGGGCGTACTTTCAGATCCCAAGCGACCCCCGCTACCGTACCCATGTCGGGGACGGGCGCCTGTTCGTCGAGAACCGGCGTGACGCCGACACAGACCTGCTGATCCTCGACGCGTTTCGAGGCACGTCGGTGCCCTATCATCTTCGGACGCGTCAGTTCTACGCGGCGTGCCGAGCCCGACTTCGGGCCGGCGGCGCGGCGGTGGCCAACCTGCACACCCACACCTCGCGCTACGCCGACGACCGCGCGACCTTTGGCGCCGCGTTCGAACATGACTACGCCTTCCGCGGAGAACGAGACGCGGAGACAACGCTCGTGTGCACCCGGGAGCCCGTTGGGCTGTACCAGCTCCGCACCCACGCCATCGCTGCCGAGCGGAGCTTTGGACCCGGCATGCAGCGACTTGGTGCGCGTCTCAAGCTGCACGAGGTTCGCGGCGGACACGTGCTCGAGGATGACTTCGCCAACTCTGCTGCGGGCGCCAAGCGGCACAACGAGAGCTGTCGCCCTCGTTGTCAGGGAGACTGACCCCCTGCGCGAGCGGGTTGTGGATCTACAAGCAGCAGACCCCGCCGTTCTTGGGGAACGGCATGCCCGGCTCGAAGTCGAGAATGCCCAGCGGCGACGCTCCGCTTGGACAGACGTAGTCGGGTTCGAACACCGAGCCATCGCCGGGGTCTCCCACGACCTCTCCACCCTCATCCAGGCACGCACCCACGGTGAGCGCAGCGGCGCCCGCGGTCGCCTCGCCAAAGGTATCGGTCTCCGACCAGCCTGTCGTCGCGGACCCGCCTTCGGTATCCGGCCATCCGGAGGTCGCGGTCTCGGCACCCCCACCGACGCCGGCCTCCCCTTGCACGAACCCGCAGCCCGCTTCGGCACACAGGCACTGGCACAGGCCACTGACCTCGAACTGTTCAACGGTCTCCAGCGGAATATCGGGGAAGGACAAGTCACACGTTTGACACATGCACTCCCACGAGTAGCTGGAGTCAGGGTCGGCCACCGGGCCGGCATCGAACACGGGACATGCAGCCGCGCCGGAGGTTGCCACCGTGGTGCCGCTGGCCGACGTCGGGTTCGAAGGATCAGCGGTCGTTGAGGTGGCGCTGTCCGGAGACGTTGTCGAGGTGCTCTGGGGTTGCGGCGAGGACGAGTCCGCCCCACTCGTGCTCGAGTCTTCGTCGCCGACGGACTTGGGTACGTCACACGCCGTGAGGGATGCACAAAGAGTCAGAATGCTCAGCGTCGTTCGCATGGTGCTCACGTCATCTCCGTAGGGGGTTCGATCCGTCACCGCTGGACACACAAACATCTTCGACGGCGGTCGCAACGGCGGATCCGGGGCGCTGACGGGCGAGCCGTTGCCGTACCCGCGTCGCTTCGTCGGTGCGCCCAAGTGCACACAGCGCCCGCACGAGCGCTCCATCACGAACATCGATCAGTCGCCCCTGCACAAACTGAAGCTCGTGTTGCCGGAGCAGACGCAGCGCCTGCGGTGCGTCGTGGCCGCGCAGAGCACGTTGAGCGCGAGCGAGCAGCCGAGACTCATCGTCGAGCCCGGCTGCCGGCGGGGGGGCGACCGTTTCGACATCCGGTGCCGGCGAGACCGAACGCGCCGCGCTTCGGGCCGGCGAGCGCGGCCCCTTCGTCGAGAGAGGAACGGGCCGCGCTTGCACAGCGGCGAGGGATGGGGGAGCGCCCGCGGACGCGGCTGGCGTTGGCATCAACGCGGGGCTGGGCGCGAGGACGGCCGCTCGCAAAGGCGCCTGCGGTGGATCAGGGGTTGGCCCGCTTGCGGTCACGAGCACGCCCCCGACGACGCCCCCGATCGCAAAGGCCTTGAGCGTGGACGCGGCGAGCCAAGGACCCCGGACCCACGGAAGCACGGCGGCAAGCACCCGCCCACGCACACCGGCGGGGGGGGGCGAATCCAGGGCGTCCTCGAGCTCCCGGCGCTCGAGGTCAAACGCAGCCAACCGCAAGCGGGCCAGCCTCAAGCGCGAGTAGACGGTGTTGAGCGGAAGCTCCAGCGCGGCACAGACCTCGGGCGCCGTGAACCCGTGTACGAGGGTCAACACCAGGACGCGACGCTGGTCGTCGCTCAGACAGCGCAACGCCTGGACCGCGGTGGTTGCGGCCTCGTAACGAACGCAGGCATCCGCCGGGGCACTCCGAGGCGCGTCGGCGAACGCCGCCACACGAGCATCAAAGCGCTGGGCGTTTCGCCGCAGACGCCAGACCACTTTTCTCGCGATCGCGCACAACCACGCCCGCTCCGATGCCTGCGGGTCGAGCGTATGGAGCCGCCGGACCACGACGATCCAGATCTCCTGGGCAGCATCTTCTCTCGCCGCGCCCTGAAGGCCCAGCTGGCCCACGACCGACCACACGAGCCGGAAGTGGCGCGCGTAGAGGCGACGAAACTGAGCGGAGCGGGCAAACGACACAGGGCTACCCCTCGGTCAATCTCCTCGGCGGACGCAATCCGTCAACTTCAGGGGCGAGAAATCGACAGCTCGAGGCCCAGGAGTCCACGGACGCCGATTCGGGGGGTCTCGAACAGCCGCGGGGCGTCGGCATCCGAGGCGTCTCCGGTCACGACCTGGGCATCGAATGCGGACACGCTGCCTTCGACATCCGCGGCCAGGGCCCACCTGGGGGCCAATCGCCATCGGACCCCGCCCCGCACGAGACCGGCAAGCCAAGGAAAGTGCTGGGTCCGAGCGTTGGCGACGCGTTGGCCCTGAGCGCGGAGTGCACCGGCCTCGAGACCAGCGCAAAGCAGGCCACGGACCTTGCGCGGTCCCGTGGCCAGACAAGCCCGCCCGGCCACCACCCCAGCGTGAATCCGTGCCTCGCCTTTGGCTTCGGTCGTGCTTTGGGGCAGCACGTACCGACCCATCAGCTCTAGCTGAGCGTGGTCCAGCGTGAGGCCCACGGCCAACGTTGGGCCCGAGGACAGCGTCGGGGTCATCCCCGTCACGAGCTCCCAGCCCGCGGCCACGAACGGCGCAACCCGGCGAGGCGGGGCCGCAGGGGGCTCGTGAGCCTCGGTCCGCGGTGGGGGATCGAGCCTCGCGGCCGCCTCGGGCGCTGCGATCTCCGGCACGAGGGAGACCTGCGCAACACTCGCGCTGCGGACGGGGTCGATGCTGACAGCGACGATCAACGCGGCCGCACGGGCCAACGCTGGGCACGATTGTGCGTCGAGCTCCTGACGGTGAACCCGCTCGCCCACCACCATCGTCAACGTGAGCCGCCAATGCCCATCGTGCGGTTGGACGAACGCCTCGACCTGCAGCTCATCCCGGCTGGGCCACCGGCCCGCGAGGTCGACCACCGCATCCACGACCTGGGACGCCCCAGGGCAACGGGGATCCTCGGCCACCCAGCGCAGCGGCGCATCCCCCGCCCCAGGCATTTCGGCGGGCGCGAGCAGGTGCGCAACGAGGAGCAAGCTCGGCGTCACCGCGTGGTGATGCCACGGCGGCCGGGGTCGGTCCAGTGCGGCGGGACCCTCACACCCAGCGGAGCAGGCCGTAGCCCAACAGCACCGGGACCTCGCGCAACGCTCCCTTGATGCGAAGGCGCAGGACCGGATGGACCGAGCCCGCGGTGGCAACGCGATCGAAATAGCGGCCAAAGACCCTTCTCGCTCGAACGCAGTGGTAGGCGTCGGTGACCACCAAGACGCGCCGGGCCGGCACCTGCATCGCGCAGTAGCGGGCGTTCTCCTGGGTGCTCGTCGAACGAGACTCCATGTGAATCGCGCGGCGCGGAACGCCCAGCTCCAGCGCGATTCGGGCCGCGACCTCAGCCTCGGCGAACCCCGAGTCGCCGGTTCCGCCGGTCGTGATGAGCAGCGGGGCGCGACGACTCTCGAACAACGAGACCGCGAGCTTGACCCGCTCACGAAGCGCCGTGCTGGGCTCTCCGTTGGGAAACACGCGGCACCCCAGCACCACGATCGCTTCGAACGCATCTTCGGCGGGCGGGCTGCGACGGCCGAAGATTTCGAGCCCAACGGCCAACACGAGCCAGCCCCTAGAAGTCCCAGAATCCAAATCATGATCATGTCCCTTCGTCTTCCTGCAAGAACGCGGCGGCCCGGTCAAGGATCGAGGGCGTCCACTGCAACACACCGTGAACGCCGCCAACAAATTCTACAGGGATGCCCGGCAGGGACATCTCCTCGACCGCGACCACTCCGTCATCATCCCCCGTGAGCGCGGGGTTGTAGCCGCGCGGCTCTCCGCGTCCGCCGGCGAGCACCAAGACCTCGGCGTTGTGTGGGGCCGGCGGCAGCCCGGGGATCCCAGGTTCGCGAAGCACCTTGGCCGCGTCGCCATACAGCAGAT
Organism: uncultured Nannocystaceae bacterium; assembly: GCA_964352485.1. GTDB lineage: Bacteria > Myxococcota_A > Polyangia > Nannocystales > Nannocystaceae > CAJXVA01. Next base: position 6,119 of record CAYGTG010000234.1, read on the forward strand.
GAAACAGGGGATTGGTGTCGTTGGCACGGGCCAGGGCCGAGCCCTGGTTGGGCGGAGACAACATCGCGACGCGGACTGTGGCCTTGGGGGCGCAGTGGGCGAGCCACGCACGAACGACGAGACCTCCCATCGAGTGCGTGACGAAGCCAAGACGCGCCGGAGGCTCGTGGAGCCAGTCGGTGAGGAACGCATCGAGCGCCCGCGCATGGTCTTCGAGGCCTCCGGTGCGCGTCGCATAACCGAAGGTTCGCGCATCGAGGCCGCGACGCCGCAAATACACCGCGGTGGGCCACATGCCCGCCCGAGAACGCAGCGCACCGTGAATACACACGACAGGATAGGTCATGGCTTACGCTTCTTCTTCGCGGACCGACTGCGCTTGGCCTTCTTCGACGCGGAGGGAGTCCCGCGGCGCTGCAGCACGGCGTAGACGACCCCGAGCACCCCGAGCATCGCCGCAGCGCCGACTTGGCCGGTGTTGAGCGGGCCCAGCACGGCCGCCGGCGCGTCCGCGCGCAGCGGCTCCTCGATGAACCCTCGGGCCACGAGATAGAACATGCCGAAGCTCAGGAACACCTGACCTTCGAACCGACGACGCGCGCGGATCCAGATGCACAGCACGAGCCCGATCACACCGAGCCCAGCCGCGTAGAGTTGAACCGGGTGCACCGCGAGCGACTCGAGCGCGCCGGAGCGCATGAGATTGGCGAGCGTGCGCTGGTGCTCGATGAACGCGGGGGAGGCGACCGGGAATCGCACCGAAAGCGGCGCATCCGCAGCGTAGCGACCAAAGGCGGTGCCTGCGAAGAATGCCCCGAGCCGCTCGAAGACCAGCCCCAAGGCGAACGCTGGAGCGAGCACGTCATACCAAGCCCACGGACGCACCTTGAGTCGGCTGACCCACGCGCCTCCCACGATCAGCGCGACCGCAGCGCCCGCAAACGGGGCCATCGTTCCAGCCCGCAGCATCACCAGGGACGCGACGCCTTCGTAGGCCTGCGGATGCTGAACCACCCACGCGGCTCGAGCACCGACCAGCCCCGCCGCGGCCGAAGCGACGAACACGGGTCCCATGGCTTTGGGGTCGAAGCCTTCGGCCCGCGAGAGTCGCAACGTCTGGGCCCAGGCGATCACCAAGGCGAGCGCCACGAAGAACCCGTAGGCCTGAATCTCCCACCCAAGGCCTGGCAGGGTGAACAGCACCGGTTTCATCGTTTTTGGACGGTAACACGTTGCGGCGCCCGTTCCTGCGCCCGGTCAAGGCCGGCGTGTCATGATGGCCGCCGGCCATGGACGCCTCCACGCAGAACGACCCCGTGCGCAGCTACGAGGCCGCCCGCAGGCGTCTTTTCTTCGCCCTGGGACTTCTGGCGACCGTGACCGCGGTGGGCTCCGGCGGCTATTGGTATCTGAGCCAGACCGTAGGTTCGGGCTTGTGGTCGCTCGAAGACTGCATCTACATGACCGCGATCACCATCACGACGGTGGGGTACGGCGAAGTCCTCGACCTGGAGAAGGTCCAGTTCGCGCGCGAGTGGACGCTGCTGCTGCTCACGTTCGGGATCTCGGCCAACCTGTACGCGGTCTCAGCGATCACCAGTTTCTTCGTCGAGAGCGACTTCAACAACGTGCGCCGGTTCAAGCGGGATCGAAAGCGGATGAAGGATATCAGCAACCACTACATCGTCTGCGGGGTGGGTCGTACGGGCCTCAACGTGATCGAAGAGCTGCTTGCCGTGGGAGAGCTGGTGCTCGCGATCGATGAACGCGCCGAAAACCTCGAGCAACTCCGCGAGCGCGGAGTCTTGATGCTCCACGGGGACGCCACCGAGGACGATGTCCTCATCAAGGCCGGCATCCATCGCGCCAAGGGCATCGTCTCGACGCTCGATGACGACAAGACCAACCTGTTCGTCGTCGTCTCTGCGCGGCAGACCAATGCAAAGCTGCGCATCGTGACCAAGGCTGTCGGCACCTCCACCGCGGCAAAGCTCCGCCGTGCAGGGGCAGATGCGGTCGTCACCCCTGCGAAGATCGGCGGCATGCGGCTCGCCTCCGAGCTGCTGCGTCCGCACGTGGTCCGCTTTCTCGACGAGATGCTGCGAGACAAGGAAGCACGGCTGCGGATCGAGGAGGCCACGGTTGGGGCCAGTGGAGATGTCGTCGGCATGTCGTTGAGCGAGGCCAACCTGCAGCATCGCGCCGGTGTCCTCGTCATGGCCGTCCGCCAGTCCGATGGAGACGTGGTTCACGTGCCGCCACCGGGACTCGTCATCGAACCCGGGCAGACCCTCATCGCGATCGGTACCCCGGAGAACATCGAGGAGCTCCGCGCGACCGTGGGACACCGCTAGCCCGCTAAAACTCGAGCGCCATCCGCCCGACGACCGCAGGGTCTCGGTAGCGACCGAAGTACACCACCGCACTCGATGCCTCGGCGTCGACGGCGAACCGTCCGGTCGAGAGCCCCTGCCGGCTCTCGAGTTCGGAGAGGTCATCGCCGTCGTAGACCGTAAATCGACTGTTCGTGCCCACGTAGACGCGACCAAAGCCGTCAACCTCGACATCGGGGTCGAAGCCCTGCTCCACCTCAATCTCGGCGGCGAGCATCCCGTCGGAGACGCGAAACTTGTACAGGTGGTCGCCTGCGTGCGCGAACATGTAGTCCGTCCCGCCGACGGCACCCGTCGCGATGCTGATCTCACCGTCCTGCGGCCAAAGGTTCTCACCGCTTTGGAAGACCGACCACGCTCCGGCGGTCAGCTCCAAGACCGCGTAGGGCTGCGAGCCCCCAAAAAAACTGCCGAACGAGAAGAAGCGACGCGGGCCGACCTGCGCGGTCGCAACAACTTGGGCGAGTGAGTCGTGCGGCGAGGGCAGCGTGGGGTCGGCGATGAGGATCTCGAACGGGTTGAGGTCGTCCATCCCGATGTTCGTGTAGGCCCGGACATCCCCGGAGTAGGACATATCGACGAACAACGTGCCCTCGTACAGCTGCATGCCGTAGCAGTACGGACCGCCGCCTTGAGGGATCGGGGTTGCAACGGTGACTCCCGCAGACGCGGCCTCGCCCGCGATGTCGATCCGCCGCACGATGCAGTCCCCACCGCCCGCCGTCGTTCCGGCCAGGAACAACGCGTCCTGCTGGGCGTCGTAGACCATCCCGCCAAGCTCGCCCGAGATCGCCGCAGAGTCGTCGTGGAAGTTGGCCGTGAACTCGAAGGTCCGGAAGCTGACCACCTGATCCAGCGTGTTTGTGTTGCCGTCGAGATCCGGAAGCCCAGCGCCCACGACGATGCTGTGCTCGGTGGACCCAGGTAGATCCCCCTGCTCGGGATCGACGAACGCAGCGGGGAAGAGTCCCGCGACGCACTGGGG